>JANWHV010000228.1 GCA_025450255.1 Chloroflexota bacterium
CATGGCTTGATTGTGGTCGCGGACGCGCCCATCGTCGCGTCACGGACCATTGACTTCAATCAGCTAACGAACCGCCTCAAATCATATGGCGCTACACCGTAAGCTTGGCGGCCAACTCGCGCAGGTAGTCGGCCAGCGGCGCCGCGTACGCGGGCCGAGTGAGCGCAATTTCGATGTTAGCCTTAATGAATTCGAGGGCGTTCCCGGCATCGTAACGCTTGCCTTCGAAGACGTAGGCGTAGACAGGCTGAATATCGATTAAGGCGTGAATCGCGTCCACGAGCCAGATTTCATTGCCCTTTTTCGGCGGGGATTTGGCGAGAAGCGCGAAGATTTCTGGCGTGAGCACCGAACCCTTGACCTGCGCCAGATCGGAAGGCGACTCATCGATCGGCGGCTTCTCGACGATTGATCGCACTCTGAAGGTGCGTTCATCGATCGGCTCTGAGGTGATCATGCCGTACTTGTCCCAGTCTTCACGCGGGGCGCGGATCGCGGCCAATATGCTGGCGTCATAGCGATTGAAGGCCCGAATGAGTTGCGCCAGACAGGGTTCGGCAGGCGGAGGGCCTGAATAGACGAAATCGTCGCCCCACATCATGGCGAACGGCTCGTCTCCGACCACGTTGCGCGCGCAAAGCACCGCGTGCCCATTGCCCAGAGGCTCCGGTTGGCGCACGAACACGACCTCGACCATGGTCGCCGTATGGACAATAGCCTCCAGGAGCACGGACTTGCCGGCCTGTTTCAGCCGATACTCCAGCTCGAAGAAGCGATCGAAGTGATCCTCGATCGCTTGCTTGCCGCGACTGGTGACGATTATCACCTGCTCGATGCCGCTGGCGGCGGCTTCCTCCACGATATATTGCAGCACGGGCTTATCGACGATCGGAAGCATTTCCTTCGGTACTGCTTTGGTGGCGGGCAGCAGGCGGGAGCCCAGGCCCGCCGCTGGAATGACCGCCTTTCGTACTTTTCTCGCCATATACCTGTCTCCCCTTCATTCCTCGCCCGGTGTGCCGGGGCTCGATAGCGGCGCCCGTCTACGCGAACGGGCGAGATC
Source organism: Chloroflexota bacterium (assembly GCA_025450255.1). The sequence continues at coordinate 1,064 of JANWHV010000228.1, forward strand.
ATAGGTGGCGTCCCGGCCGCAACAGCCTCTATTCGTGGTCGGACGCCTCGTCTTCCGCGTCAAGGTATTCATCGCCCGTGTTAAGGCGGCGCATCTGCGGGAACAAGATCACATCCTTGATTGAATCCGCGCCGGTCAGAAACATCGTCAGACGGTCGATACCCACGCCCAGACCGCCGGCAGGCGGCATGCCGTGCTCCATGGCTTCCAGAAAGTCCTCGTCAAAGGCGTGAGCGTCGGCGTCGCCGGACTCCCGGTCCACGGCCTGCCACTCGAAACGGCGGCGCTGGTCTTGCGGGTCGTTCAGCTCGGTGAATGCATTTCCCAGCTCGATGCCGCCGGCGAAGGCCTCGAAGCGCTCCACCAGGGACGGATCGCCGGCCTTGGTTTTCGCGAGGGGCGAGAGCTCGAGCGGGTAGTCGTAGAGAAAAATGGGACTGATCAGGTTTGGTTCCACGAACGTGGACAGTAATTCGTCGATGACCTTGCCGCGCGGGGTCGCGTCGGGCAAGTTAAGGCCGCGTTCGCGCGCCGCAGTCAATAGCGCGCGGTCTCCGGACCCCACGGGATAGGCGGCGAAATCGATGCTGCTATGCAGTTCTATCGCGTCACGCAGAGTTTGGCGCGGCCAGGGGGGCGTGAGGTCGATGAGCGTGCCGTCACGCTCGACGGCGGGCCGTCCATACAGCGCCGTGGCCGTTTCCGAGACGAACCACTCCACCAGGACCATGATGTCGTGGTAGTCGGCGTAGGCCCAGTACAGCTCAAGCATGGTGAACTCGGGATTGTGCTTCCGCGAAAGCCCCTCGTTGCGAAAGACGCGACCGATCTCATAGAGCTTGTCGACTCCGCCGATCAACAGGCGCTTGTGGTAGAGCTCGAGCGCGATGCGCAGATAGAGTTCCTCGTCAAGGGCATTGAAATGGGTGACGAAGGGACGCGCGTGCGCGCCGCCATAGAGAGGCTGCAGGACGGGTGTCTCGACTTCGACAAAACCACGGCTCTCGAGCAAGCGGCGGATGGTGCTGACGATGCGCGAGCGCAGCATCAGTCGATCGAAGCTCTCGCGGTTCGCAATCAGGTCCAGATAGCGCTTCCGGTAGCGCACTTCCTTGTCGGTGATGCCATGAAACTTATCCGGCAGCGGCCGCATCGCCTTCGAGACCAGCCGGATCTCCTGGGCCTTGACGGTCGTTTCGCCGGTACGGGTGCGAAATACAGGGCCACGCGCCCAAACGAAATCGCCCGGATGCAGACGGGTGAAGAGCTCGAACTGTTCGTCGCCCAGCACGTCACGGCGGCAATAAATCTGGATTTTCCCACTGCCGTCGAGCAAATGCGCGAAGGACGCCTTGCCCATGTGTCGCGGCGTGAGCATGCGGCCGGCCACGGCGACCGTGGGCTGCTGGTCGTCGGGGAGATCGGGGTTCAGCGCGGCAAGCGCTTCCGCCGCGCTGTGAGTGCGCGTAACTCGCGCTGGAAATGGATCGATGCCGGCGCTTCGCAACTCGTCGAGCGCTTGTCGCCTCGCGGCCAACTCCTCAACGTCACTCATGTAAATCGAGAACTCTTTCTCAGCGGATCATTGTGCGTGTGGTTACTGCCATCACATTCTACGGCATTGAGACGGACAGGCTACCGGCGGCATTCCTGAAACACGGATATCAGGATGACGCGGACCAAGGGCGCGGCGATTGGCGAACAAGAAGAGCGGTGCGCTAGGCGTCGCGTCGAAGATCGGCGGCGGCAAGCAGGTCCTCCTCGATGGCGCGCATGGCAGCCGCGTCGTCCGGCATCTCATGGTCGAAACCCACGAGGTGCAGGAGTCCGTGGACCAGCAGATAGCCAAATTCGCGTGCTTCACCGTGCCCGTACTCACGCGCTTGTTCGCGCATCACCGGCGTGCCGATCACTATGTCGCCCAATGGCACTGGCTCGCTCGCCGGGAAGGCGATTGAGCCCGCCAGATTGCCCTCAAGCTGGCTGAACGACAGGACATCGGTTACGGCGTCAATGCCGCGGAACCGACGATTCAGATCGCGGATTTCGTCGTCGCCGGTGAGGAGCACGCTGATCTCACATATCCCGGGAGCTAGCGACCGGGCCGCCAGGCGATCCATCGCCAGCGGTATGAGCCGCTCGGCCTCGGCGATCAGCGCCTCGCTCGCCATGGGACCGCTGACCAGCACGACATGGCGACCAGCGTCGTTCCGCTCATTCACGTGCCGTGAACCTCAGGAAATAGCGCGGAGGCGCGTGCGGACAGCACGATCGGCGTCGTATCGCTCTCGCGCTCCCAGGCACCCGTGCCTGGGAGCGCGATAAGCGGGCCTGGACCACAATCAGCCGCCGACCAGGGCCGGCAGCGGAGCCGGATACTGGACGCGTGGATGCGAGAGGCCTTGCAAGACAATGGCGAAGCTTTCCTGGATCACGGCGAGGTCGCGGAGCGTCAGGTTGCACTCGTCGAATTGCCCGTCCTGCAGGCGCTCCTGGGCGATGCGGTGAGTGATGGCGCGGATCTGGTCACCATCGATACCCGGCGAGGCGCGGACCGCGGCCTCCACGCCATCGGCAAGCATCAGGATTGCCATCTCGCGCGACTGAGGCTTGGGACCAGGATAGCGGTAATCCTCGATTGGGGCATTGGCCTGGCCGTACATGGCGACTGCTTGCTGATAGAAGAAGCTCACCAGGTTGGTGCCATGATGTTGCCAGATGCCGTCCTCCAATACCTCGGGCAGATGGTGTTGGCGCGCCAGCCGCACACCCTCGTAGACGTGCTGGAGGATAATCTCGACGCTCTGCTTCGGTTCCAACCGATCGTGTACGTTTGCGATGCCGCCCTGGTTCTCCGCGAAGCTCGGGGGGCTGACCAGCTTGCCGATGTCGTGAAAGTACGCGACGACCCGCACCAGCAAGGCGTCGGCGCCGATCTGCTCGGCGGCGCGTTCGGCCAGCGTGCCGATCATCATGCTGTGATGGAAGGTCCCCGGCGCCTCCTGCATCAGCCGGCGCAGAAGAGGGTGATTTGGATGGCTCAGCTCGAGCAGGTGCAGGGCGGTGGTGACGCCGAAGACCCTGCCAAGGATCGACAGGCTGCCGATGGTGAGCGCCGCCGCGACGCCGCCGCTCACCAGCGCGCCGGCAATGTAGGTGCTGAGGCCAAGCCAGTCATAACCCTGGTTCAAGAGCTTGACTCCGAGGATCGTCACCAGGCCGACCAGCGAGGCCGAGAACCCGGCCACGAAGATATCGCTCGATCGCCGTACCGAGCGCACGAGCAGAGCGCTTGTTAGACCGGTTACCAGGTAATACGTGGCAATCTCGAACGAGCCGCCGACGAACCAGCCGGCGAGCACCGCCCATACTGCGGTGGCGATGACGCTTAGCTCGGAGTTGAGCAGGATAGAGATCAACATGCTCAGCACGGCGGTTGGGAAAACGAACGGAAGCAGGCCATGCCCCTGCAGCACGAACGTCGAGGCAATGGTCGTCCCCAGGAATAGCGTATCGAGGAGCAAGATCCGGCGCGGCCGCACCAGAATGATGCTCTTGATGCTGATAAGGTAGCCGTGCAGAAGTCCGACCACCACCACGCTGATCATGAAATCCGCCGCCAGCGCGGACCACGAAGCATCTTGATCGGCAAGCCCTACCGCTTTGAGGGCAGCGAGCTGGGGGGCGGTTACGACATCGCCCAACCGAACGATAATCTGGTTGCGCCGGTAGGACGACCGTACCGGCTGGACGGCGGCAGCCGCGGCATCTCGGGCTTTCGCGGTACCGGCCGTGTCAGGGAGCCGATTTGGCTGGAGAAAATCGGCATACAGCGTGGCGGCAACGGCGCGCTCCACACCTGCTGCCTGGTTGGTGGGGAACGACGGCGCGCGCCGCGCCGCGGACAGCCGGTCGGGGGTGATTGACTGACCGCCCGCGAGCCGCAAGGCGCCGAGCGTCAAGTCTCGCACGCGGGCAAGTCGCGCGGACGACAAGGACAGCAACTCACGCGCAAGCGCGGGCGTGATGGCGCCCTGGCCGAGCCGGGCTAGCGTGTTCGCCTGCCGATCGAGAGCGCCGCTGTCGCGGGCCAGAACTTGCATGCCCGGAATGGCATCGAATAATCCGGTGAGGAGTGAGACCGCCGCCTGCTGGGCGCCGGCGCTGCTCTTGAACTGAATGGGAACGGCACTGGCGGCGCTCGCCCGCGCGGCGGACGTTGCGGCATCGTCCACAATGGAAAAGTCACGGGGCGCCAGCATGGTGCTCCGCGCGACGGAACCGGCGTCAACCCGAGGCGACGAGACGACCGCCGGCAGAAATAGGGTAAGCGTGAGACACAGTGCCAGCGTCAGGCCAAGCAAGCCGGTGCGGATATTGTGCGGCATGGACGGCGCCGTGGGGTGCGCGGCGCGACGGCGCGGCACGGCGCGCGGGATCGAAATCGCTACGCGCAACGCCGCGGCGGGGAACGGGCGTAACCGTTTCATGGCGGCGCGAGTTAACCGCTCAAGGCGGCGCGCACGCGGGACGCGACGAGCTTGCCATCGACTCGGCCCGCATAGCGGTCGAGCACGATGCGTACGACGGTTGCCATGTCCTTCAGGCCGGCGGCGCCCGATGTGGCGATCGCCTCGCGGATGGCGGAATCCACTTCCTCCTCGGTAGGGGGAGGCGGAAGATAGGCGGAGAGCACGGCCAATTCGGCTTTCTCCTTCGCGACAAGGTCGGCACGGCCGGCAGCGCCAAACTGCTCGATGGAATCGCGGCGCTGCTTGATTTGCGCGACGAGCACTGCCTGGATTTCATCCTTGGTTAGCGGGTGCATGGACGCGATTTCAGCATTCTTCAAGCCGGCCATCAGATAGCGGACGGTCTCCCGCCTGACCACGTCGCGAGCGCGCATGGCGTCTTTCAGATCTTCGCCGAGCTGGGCTCTCAAATCCGCCATGCATCGATCCAATCATTCGTCGATGGTCTATGCGAAGTCTAACACAGCCATCCGTTAAGTCCAGATAGATCGCGCGATTGGCTCGCCATCGTGCCGTACCTGAGAAGCCATTGTAGCGAATAGGATAAAATTGGCACGGCGCCGGCGTTCCCGGGATGGCCGGCCCACTTCACTATCCAGGCGCGTCACGAGTGCGCGGGCGCGTTGTCGATGCGCGGGCGCGTTGTCGATATGTCTGGCGCGTAGGTAGACTAATATGAGCATTTCGGACGCCGGGGAGTACGTGGTCCGCGTGGCGTTGGGCGGACAGGCATGGCCCCGAGCCGCCTCGTCCGTATTGCGACGACCATGAGTTCACTGGGCGGCTCTGGCCTCAACCGAGCCGCGAAGGAGCCTACATGACCGAGGCAGATCGACAAGACAATCCATTCCCGACGCATACGCTGGCGAACGGACTGCGTATCGTGGCACAGCCCATGCACGGCGTGGAATCGCTCGCGGTGGGATTTTGCGTGGCGACGGGCGCCCGGGATGAACGCGAGGATCAGTCTGGAATCAGTCATTTTGTCGATGGGTTGGCATTTCAAGGCACGGCTCGGCGCGACGTGCGCGAGCTGACCGAGGCGTTCGAGGACCTGGGGGCGCGACACGACGCGTCGGCCGGCACCGAGTTGTTCTGGTACACGGCCCAGGCCCTTGCCCGGCACCTCGATACGGTCGTGCCGCTGATGGCGGAAGTCGTCCGTCAGCCGCGCTTCGACAAGGACGAGGCCGAGAAAGTACGGGATCGACAGCTACAGGAGCTCGCCGCGCTTGAGGACGAGCCTATGCACAAGGTGCTCGACGTATTGCAGCACGAGTTCTTCCACGGACACCCGTATGGGAACAACTCCCTGGGCACGGAAGCCACGGTGCGCGGGCTATCCGTCGACGCGCTGCGGGCGTTCTGGAGCGCCACGCACCTACCGAACAATACGATTTTCGCGGCCGCCGGGAAGCTAGACTTCGACAGCCTGGTGAAGGCGGTGGAGGCGGCGTGCGGCAACTGGACCCCTGGCGAGGTGAATCCGTTGCCCGGTGCGCCCGAGTATGCGCCGCGGACCAGCATCATCCTGCGGGAGAGCAACCAGCAGCACATCGGACTGGGAATGCAAGGGGTACCGATTGGGCATCCTGACTACTATGCCGTGGTGCTGATGGGGACAATCCTCGGCGGCACGATGAGCTCGCGGTTGTTCACCGAGGTGCGTGAGAAGCGCGGCCTGGCCTATGGCGTCGGCGCGTACCCGCTCAGCTTGCGCGACGCCGGCATGATCCGGATCTATGCCGGGACGACGCCTCCCAAGGCGCACGAGACGGTGGCCGTCACGCTCGAGGAGCTGCGAAAGCTGGAGGCCGACGGCGTACGCGAGGACGAGTTGGCGCGGGCCAAAACCGTGCTCAAAAGCCGCGTGATCATGGCAGGCGAGAATTCGCGCGTTCGGCGCAGCGCGATCGGCGCCGCTCTGTGGTACGAGGGCCGGGTGCGCACGCTTGACGAGGTACGGACCTTGATCGAGGCAGTAACCACGGACCAGATTCAGGCCGCGGCGCAACGGTTGCGCATTTCCTCACAGTTCACCTTGACCGCCATTGGCCCACGCAGCGCGGAGGAGCTTCTCGGCAATGAGCACTGAAACAGCACAGGCACCGGCCACCAGCGGGAATGGTCAATTTGACCAGCACGTGCTGCCGAATGGACTTCAACTGCTCGGCCAGTACATGGAAGACGTACAGAGCGTGTCGGCATGCTTTTACGTGCGGACCGGAGCGCGTGACGAGGAGCCGGCGGTAGGCGGTGTCTCGCATTTTCTCGAGCATATGACCTTCAAGGGGACGCCCACGAGGACGTATGAAGACATCAACCGTGAATTCGAGGCCATGGGCGCCGAGAATAACGCCGGGACGGGCCACGAGTTTACCTATTTCTATGCCAAGGTTCTGCGGGAATACGTGCCGGAGCTGGTGACGCTGCTGGCGGATATGATGCGGCCAAAGCTGGACCAGGCGGACTTCACGCAGGAGCGGGACGTGATCCTCGAGGAGATCGCCCGCTACGAGGACCAGCCACATTCAAAACTCTTCAATTACCTGATGGAGCACTATTACAAGCCGAGCGGGCTGAGCCGCCCGGTGCTCGGAACCGCCGAGACGATTTCGGCGATGACCGTCGAGCAAATGCGCGACTATTGGTCACGCCGGTATGGCGCGAACAACATGATCTTCGCCATCGCGGGGCGGTACGACTGGGAGGCCGTGCGGGCGCAGGTCGAGGGCCTCTGCGGCGCCTGGAGCACGGGCGAGACGGGCCGAACGCCGATACGGGTACAGCCGGAAACCGGCCTATTTGTGTACCACCGACCGGACCTGCAGCAGCAGTTGGTGGAAATTGGTTTTCCGGGCGTCTCGTTCAGCGACCCCGATCGCTACGCCGCCGAAGTACTGGGCACAATCCTGGGCGACAGTACCGGATCACGGCTGTACTGGCAGGTGCAGGAAACCGGCCTTGCCGAGGGCGTGGGCGGCGACTACTTTGCCATGGACGGGACCGGCATGTTGTTCATATCGGCCAGCCTCCAGCCGGCAAAAACAAAGAAGGCTCTCGAGGCAATTCGCCAGGTGATCGACAAGCTGCAACGCGATCCGATTGGCGAGGACGAGCTGCGACGCGCCAAGACGAAGTTGTTGAGCAGACTGGTGATGAGCGGTGAGAGCACTAATTCGCGCATGTTGAGCCTCTGCGGGTCATGGGTTGCGCTGGGGAGACTGGAGACGCTGGAGGAGGAAGCGGCGCAGGTTGACGCGGTGACACTGGACGACCTGTATCGGTTACGGGAGCGCGTTCCGCTTGACGCGCATCAGGTCACGGTTGCGCTTGGCTCACTCACAGAGCAGGACCTTGGGTGACCAAGTACACCGCGCCGGATGGCGCATCCGGACCGGGGGCACGTTCCCCATCGGACCAGGATAGGCCGTAACGATGCTGCAAACCAAAACGATGCTGGACTTCATCAGCCAGAGCCCAGAGCAAACTCTTCTCGCCGGCGAGCATCTGGGCGCCG
>JANWHV010000229.1 GCA_025450255.1 Chloroflexota bacterium
AACCGGCCTTAGCGGCGCGCCGAACCGTGCAGCCATTGGCCGCGAGCACGCGACATGACGCCCTGGACGCGCCTGGCAGCAGCACGTTGTTCACGCAGGTGAGATGAAATGCGACATCCGCTCGCCACGTTCCGGCCGCCTGCGTTACTTTCGGCAGTCGTTGCCGTAGCGGTTGGGCGATGCGATCGGGGAGCAGGTCCTCCATCAGCCTCAGCGTGCGTGGCAGTAGGCGCACGGCGCCGGATCTCCGCGCCAACCGCTGCAATCCGGATCGGCCGTAGACCTGGATCGGCAGCGCGGCGAGTTCCAGCCGCGCATGACTGATCAGCAATTGCTCGTATATCAACCAGCGAGCGAACCGCTCTGCCGCCGGTGGAGACGACGTAGTCCTGATATATGACTTCGCTCGCGCCACTACCTCGCCGGCGCTGACGCCCGTGGGACAGACGGTATGGCAGGCCATACACTGCAGGCAAAGGTTGAGGTGCCGCGCAAAGTTAGCATCGTCCGGCGCAAGCCCACCCTCAACCATGTTTTTGACGAGGGCGATTCTGCCGCGGGGTGACTTTGTTTCAACCTGGGTCGGCCGATAGGTTGGACAGACCGAAAGACAGAGACCGCAGCGAATGCAATCCTCCAACTCGGGGATGCTCGGAAGATCGAGGAGACTAAGCTGGCGATCGGAGACCGGGCTGTGTATGGTCTGGGGAACGGGCGGGACGCTTTGCAACCGATCTCCTCGAATCCGTGTTGATGCTAACCTGCACATCGTATCATGTTGCCGCGAGGAGTGAGCCGTGCCGGACGCGCGTCAGCCAATACTGCAAACACAGGATCGGAACGCCCGCGCTCTCGCGGCCGCCGCCTTGCGCCGCGGCGGATTGGTGGCGTTCGCCACTGATACCGTCTACGGCATTGGGACAGCCTCCGACAGCCGAAATGGTATCCAGCGCCTGTACGCGCTCAAGGGCCGAAACCCCGAGAAGGCGCTGCCCATTTTGATTGCCGACCAGGGCCAGACAGCCGACGTCGCCGGCGAGCTTCCCGATGAGGCGGAACGCTTGATGCGAGCGTTCTGGCCAGGGGCGCTCACGCTCGTCGTGCAACGAAACGAGGCGCTGTTGCCGGAGTTGGCTCCGGGCCTGGATACCATCGGCGTACGGCTCCCGGACCGCGATGATCTTCGATCGTTGATTCGGCTTGTGGGCTCGCCGATCGCGTGCAGCAGCGCAAACCTTTCCGGCATGCCCGCCGCGACCTCGGCTATCGAAGTTGCCAGGCAGTTTCCCACCGGGCTGGACTTCATTTTGGATGGAGGCGCGTCTGTTGATGGGCAGCCGTCGACGGTCGTGGACGTAAGTCGCGCCGGCCACCCACGTGTCTTGCGAGACGGCGCCATCTCGCGCGCAAAGATCGCCCAGGTGCTCGGCATCGCACTGTGACGCGCTTACCCGGTATCGGGGCCGTGGGGAATCGAGTTTCACACGCGGGGTCGTTGCGAGTATCATGCGGGCTTGAGCAGGCGCCACGCGGTACACTGCGCTCAGCGTTCAACGACTTCGTAGCCGACAAGAGAGACGAACATGTGCGGAATCTTTGTATACCTTGGTCCGCGCGACGACGCGGCGGCAATTGTACTTGAAGGTTTGAAGCGCCTGGAATATCGGGGCTATGATTCCTGGGGCCTGGCCGTGCCGTCAGTCGATGGACTCAAGGTCGAGCGCCGCGTGGGAAAAATCGGCGGTGTATCGGCGGAAGACGACGCAATCGCCATCTTGGACCATAGCAATATTGCTATTGGTCACACCCGCTGGGCCACGCACGGCGGCGTCACCGAGCGAAACGCTCACCCCCACCTATCCTGCGACGGCCAGATCGGCATCATTCATAACGGCATTGTCGAGAATGCCCAGGAACTAAAGGAGGAGCTACTCGCCGCGGGCCATCACCTGGCCAGCGAGACCGACAGCGCGGTGATCGCGCACCTGATAGAGGCAGCCCTTCGCGATCGTTCATTTCCCGAGGCGGTGCGCCACGCCTTCCGCCGCTTGCGCGGACGAAACGCTATAGTCGCGCTTGGTTCGACGGACCACGAAGTGGTCGTCGCGAAGAGTGGGTCGCCGATTGTGATCGGCGTCGGCGGTTCGGACGCCGCGCCGGAATTGTTCGTGTCGTCGGACATGCCCGCCTTGCTCACCCATACCAACCGCGTGGTGTGGCTTGGCGATCATGAGATGGCCGTGTTAAACGGCGCCGCGCGCTTCGCCATGATCGAAACTGGCGCGGCAGTCGAGCGGATCGCTGAAACCGTTGCCTGGGCGCCGGAACAGGCCGAGCGAGGTGAGCACGCCTACTTTATGATCAAGGAGATCCACGAACAGCGAGACGCCGTGCAACGGGCCATCAATCAACCGCCGGCCTTGCTCGACGAAGTGGCGGCCGTCATGCGCGTGGCCCAGGAAGTGTGCTTTGTAGGGTGCGGCACCGCCGGAGTGGTTGGTCGGATTGGCACCTACCTTTTCGCGGACATCGCGGGTAGGGCGACCAGCGCCATTCTCGGCAGCGAATTCAAAAACTATCGCCACTCCATGCACGAGCGGACACTGCTGATTGCCATCTCGCAAAGCGGTGAAACCGCCGATCTGCTCGAGGCCGTGGACGTGGCCCTGGCGCGCGGCAGTCGCGTGGTGGCCGTGGTCAACGTACCCGGATCGATGCTCACCCGCAAGGCCCATTACACGCTTCTTGTGCAGGCCGGCCCTGAGAAAGCGGTCGCGTCCACCAAAGCGACGCTCGGTCAGGTTGCGGTGCTGGGCTTGCTGGCACACGCCTGCGCCGGTCAGGCCGGTCATGGACACGCGCTCCTCACACACGTGGCGGCGCACATAGATTCACTGCTCACGCCAGAGTATCTCGGCCAGGTACGCGCGCTGGCCGAGCGCCTGGCCGCGGCCGATGACCTGTATGTGATTGGCCGCGGCATCAACTACCCGGTGGCGCTCGAGGCTGCGATTAAGGTGCAGGAAGTCAGCTACATCCACGCCGAGGGACTGGCCGGAGGTGAGCTAAAACACTATGCCATTGCCCTGATCGGGCCTGGCACCCCATGTATTATCCTGGCGTCGAATGACGAGACGCGGGCGGAGATCTTGAGCAACGCCGCGCAGGTCAAGGCGCGAGGCGGCTTCACCATTGGCGTGGGGCCGGAAAATCACGAGATATTTGACGCCCATCTTCCGGTGCCCGATGGCGGCGGCCTCTCACCACTGCTGACGCTCATCCCTCTGCAGCTACTGGCCTATTATCTTGCCTGCGCGCGCGGCCATGACCCAGATATGCCGAGGAATCTGGCGAAAAGCGTGACGGTGAAGTAACGGTGCGTCAATTTTAGCGCGCGACTCAGGACGGCGGCGCTCAGCGTCCCTGGCTAGACCGTTGCTTATTATCATAGCCGCGTTCATTGGGGTGTCACTGGCTGCCCACGTGTACACCGCGCTCTTCACGCGCTACCAGTTTGACGACTTCTGTCGCTCATCGCTACTGAAAAAATATCCGTTCCTGCGGACCGAATAATGCCGTGAGCGCGTTTGACGACTATGGCGCATTCGGCGGATCATGGAAGCGGCTCGAATTGTAGAGCATTGAAGAATTTAGGGGTGTAGGCGTTATGCAGATTGACCCGCTGTTCCGTAAGGCCCTTGCCGAGCTGGTCGGCACATTCTGCTTTTTCTTCGCGGGCATTGGCGCCATCGTCGCTATATCCGGCACGGACCCGAGTTCAAACCTGCTCATAATTGCCCTTGCCCACGGCGTCATGCTGGCGATCGTGGTTTCCGCTCTTGGCGAAATCTCCGGTGGGCATTTCAACCCGGCCGTCACGTTCGGCTTGTTTATCGGCGGCATGGTGGATATCCGCACTGTGGTAGTGTACTGGACCGCGCAGCTAATCGGCGCCATTCTTGCCGTCCTGGCGATTACCGTAGCCTTTCCCAAGCGGATGTACGATCCGTCGCACATCGGCGCCACTACCCTGAATGGCGTGAGCTTCGGCAGCGGCACCTTCCTTGAGGCCGTTCTCACCTTTTTCCTGGTGCTGGCCGTTTTCGGCACGGCCATCGATCCACGGCACCCGCCAATCGGCGGCTTTGGCATCGGGCTTACCGTGTTCGTCGGTATTCTGGTGGCCGGCCCAGTCACCGGCGGTTCAATGAACCCGGCTCGATCGTTTGCCCCGGCACTGGTTAGCGGCCACTGGAACGATCAGTTGGTGTACTGGATTGGCCCCCTGATCGGCGGCGCCCTCGCTGGGCTCGTCTATAAGAACCTGTTCTGGCAAACGCCCGCCGAGACGACCGGACGGCCCGCGACCGCGCTTGCCCCCGGTATGGTGCGATCGGAGAACTAACTCTCGGCGCGACGGCGCGCTTTCCCGTCACCCTGCCGCATGCGGCGTGGCGATCAGCGCTCGCTCGCCTCGTCGCCGGCACGGAATGAGTCGAGCGTCAGGCGAAGTCCCTCGGTGAATGAAACTTGCGGAGTCCATCCGAGCACGGACCGGGCCTTGGTCACGTCGAAGTACGTGGCGTGAACGTCGCCCGGCCGGCGGGGCGCACGGGTTATCGGGACCTCAAAGCCGGTAAGCGTGCTCAGCTCGCGATATATTTCGTTGACGGAGGTAGGCTGCCCGCTCGCTATGCAGAATGCCTCGCCGTTCGCGCGATCCAGTGACGCGAGCGTGGCGCGCGCCACGTCGGAAACGTAGACATAGTCCTTTGTCTGCTCGCCGTCCCAGTCGATGCGCACAGGCTCGCGCAGCAGGAAGCGTTTGGCGAAAATCGCGATCACCCCTGCCTCGCCGTTCGGATCCTGGCGGGGTCCGTAGACGTTGCCGTATCTAAGCGCCGTGTATTCCATGCCGAACGCCATATTCCAGTAGCGAAGATAGTGCTCGGACACCAATTTGGTGATGCCGTACGGCGATTCGGGAAGCTGCGGCGTCTGTTCGTCAACCGGGAGTGAGCTGGGCGTGCCGTATGTAGCGCCGGAGGACGCGAAAATCACCTTCCGCGCACCTGCCTTTTGGGCGGCGCTCAGCAGGTTGATCAGGCCCAGCACATTCACGCTGGCGTCGAATTCCGGCAGGTCGGTCGAGATTTTCACGCTATGCTGGGCGGCGTGGTGCGAGATAACCTCTGGCTTTTCCGCCTGGATGAGCGCCGCGAATTCCTCGTCGCGTACGTCAAGATGGTGGAACGACGCGCGCGGGTTAACGTTCTCGCGGCGTCCTCCGCCCTGGTCCCAGAGGGAGTCCACGACCACGACCTGGTTTCCCGCATCCAGCAGCGCGTCGGTTACATGCGAGCCGATGAAGCCCGCTCCGCCAGTTACCAATACTTTCACGTGTGCCACGGCTCCCGTAACTTCGTCGAATGGAAGGTGAGCACC
>JANWHV010000230.1 GCA_025450255.1 Chloroflexota bacterium
ACGTTGATCATCGTCGACGAAGGCGCCTACGTCCATTACGTCGAAGGCTGCACCGCGCCAACCTATAGCTCCGACTCGCTGCACAGCGCGGTGGTGGAGATCATCGTGAAAAAGGGCGGCCGCTGCCGCTATACCACGATCCAGAATTGGTCGAAGAACGTCTATAACCTGGTGACCAAGCGCGCCGTCGCCTACCAGGACGCCACCATGGAATGGGTCGACGGCAACCTCGGCTCCAAGGTCACCATGAAGTATCCCGCCATCTGGCTGATGGAGCCGGGCGCCCGCGGCGAGGTGCTCTCAATCGCCTTCGCCACGGACGGCCAGCACCTCGATGCCGGCGGCAAGGTGGTGCATTGCGCGCCCAATACCTCCTCGGTGATCACCTCGAAGTCGATTAGCAAGGGTTCTGGCCGCGCCAGCTACCGCGGCTTGCTCAAGATGGAGAAGGGCGCCAAAGGCTCAAAGTCCACGGTGGTGTGCGACGCGCTGCTGCTCAACGAGAACAGCCGGACCGACACCTACCCGTACATCGAGATCGAAGAGGATGACGTGGAGACGGCGCACGAGGCCACCGTCACCAAGGTCGGCGAGGAGCAGATGTTCTACCTGCAGAGCCGCGGGCTCTCGGAGGCCGACGCTACCTCGATGATCGTGCGCGGCTTCATCGAGCCGATTGCCAAGGAGTTGCCGCTGGAATACGCGGTCGAGCTGAACCGGCTCATTCAGTTGGAGATGGAAGGGAGCGTGGGGTAGGCCGCGGCCTGACTCACAAGGAACGTTAATGAGCGACCACGTATCAGCAACCCTTTCACGCGACGCCGCGCTGGATATTGCCCAGCGCGGCGCCGAGCCTCAATGGATGCGCGACCTGCGCACGCGCGCCTGGGAGCTGTATGAAGCGGCTCCCATGCCCTCAATCAAGGACGAGGAGTGGCGGCGTACCGAGCCGCAGCTCCGCAGAATACGGTTCGATTCGCTACAGATTCCACGGTCCGGCGCCACTGAGCCGCTGCCGGCCGAGTGGCAACCGGCCGACGACGCCTTGAGCACGCGCGCCGGTCTGCTGGTTTCCCATGTCTCCACGCCGGTCTACCGGAACGTGAGCGCCGATCTCACCGCCAAGGGCGTGATCTTCACCGATATGGACACGGCGGTACGGGAGCACGGGGACCTCGTGCGCGCAGCCTTCATGACCGAGGCCGTCAAGCCCGAGTTCAGCAAGTTCGCCGCCTTGAACGGCGCCCTGTGGAGCGGCGGCACCTTCCTCTATGTGCCGGATAACGTCAAGGTCGAGATGCCCCTACAGTCAAGCACCTGGCTCGACCAGCCAGGCCTTGGCGTCTTTCCCCATACCCTGGTACTGGCCGGCAAGAACAGCGAAGTGACGCTGATCGAGGAAACGGGGTCGCGCGCCGCCGACGGCACCTTGAACGTGCCGGTGGTCGAGTTGATCTTGCGCGACGGCGCGAAGCTCTCGTACGTCACCTTGCAGGAGCTCGACGACAGCGTGAAGCAGATCGGCGTTCACCGCGCCGTGCTGCACAGAAACAGTACGCTAAGCTGGGTGACCGCGACGATGGGCGGCCAGATGGTGAAGCTGAATATCGACACGGAGCTGCGCGGGCCCGGCACCAACGCCGAAGTGCTCGGCCTGTACTTTGCCTCGGGCAACGAGTTCATCGACTACCACACCCTGCAGGATCACGTGGCGCCCAACGCGGGCAGCGATCTGCTCTTCAAGGGCGTCTTGAAGGACACGTCACGCGTCGTGTTCTCCGGCTTGATCCGCGTACACGAGGGCGCGCAGAAAACCGATGCCTATCAGAAGAACAATAACTTGATCCTGAGCGAGACGGCGCGCGCCGACTCCATCCCAAACCTGGAGATCGCCGCCAATGACGTGCGCTGCTCGCACGGCGCCACCGCGGGCAAAGTTTCGGCGGATCATCTGTTCTATCTGATGAGCCGCGGCCTCACCCGACCCGAGGCCGAACGGCTGATCGTCACCGGCTTCCTGTCGCCGCTGATCGAGCGCGTGCCGCTGGAAGATCTTCGCGCGCGACTCTATACGCTCATCGACGCCAAAATGGGTGACTAGCACGGATGCTTGACATTGACTCCGTAACGCACGCGCCAGGGCTATCGGCAGCCGAAAGTCCTGGCGCGCCGGACATACGCGCGGTACGCGCGGACTTCCCGATCCTGGCTACCAGCCGGGACGGGAAGCCGCTGACGTACCTCGACAACGGCGCCACGTCGCAGAAGCCCCGAGTCGTGATCGACGCCATGACCACCTACTACCAGACCTACAACGCCAACGTGCACCGCGGCGTCTACGCCATCAGCGAGCAGGCGACGGCGGCGTACGAAGCGGCGAGACAGGCCGTGGCAACTTTCGTCAACGCCCCGGAGCCGGAGTGCGTCATCTTCACGCGGAATACCACCGAGGCTATCAACCTGGTGGCCTTCAGTTGGGGATGCCGCAACATCAAGACAGGCGACGCCATCCTCACCAGCGTCATGGAACACCACGGCAACCTGATCCCCTGGCAAATCCTGGCCGAGGAACGGGGCGCCCGATTGCTGCACCTGCCCATCGACGATCGAGGCCGTCTGGACCTTGCGAACCTCGACGATCTGCTGGCGCAAGGCGTGAAATTGGTGGCGATCACCCATATGAGCAATGTACTGGGGACCGTCAATCCAGTGGCCGAGATCGCGCGCCGCGCGCACGCCGCCGGCGCCCTGGTGCTGCTGGATGGCGCCCAGAGCGTACCGCACTTCCCAGTCGACGTGCAGGCGCTCGATTGCGACTTCCTGGCCTTCTCGGCCCACAAGATGGTGGGACCGACCGGCATTGGCGCGCTCTATGGGCGGCGCTTGGTGCTCGAGGCCATGCCCCCCTTCCTCACCGGCGGCTCGATGATCAAGAAGGTGACGCTCGATCGCAGCACCTTCGCCGATATTCCGCAGCGCTTCGAGGCCGGCACGCCCGCAATCGCCGAGGCGATCGGCTTTGGCGCCGCCGTGCAATACTTGCAAGACCTGGGCATGGCATGGGTGTGCGACCGCGAGCACGCGCTTACCGGCTATCTACTCGACACCCTTGCCGGCATCCCCGGCCTCACCGTGTATGGCCCGCCGGCTGACGAGCGCGGCGGCGCGGTTTCCTTCAGCGTCGCGGGCGTCCATCCACACGACGTGGCCTCGCTGCTGGACGAGGACAACATCGCGGTCCGGGCCGGGCATCATTGCTGCCAGCCGCTGATGGGCCTGCTCGGCGTTCCGGCGACCACGCGCGCGAGCGTCTACTTCTATAACACCGGCGAGGAAATCGACCGGCTGGCCCTGGCACTGCATCGGGTGCGCCGCGTGTTCGCGCTGTGACGGGTGACGGAAAAGGCAAAATATGAGCAGCGATATGTACCAGGAGGAGATCCTGGACCACTACCGGAATCCGCACAACCACGGCACGCTCGAGCATCCCGACGCCAGCTACGAGGACAGCAATCCGCTGTGCGGCGACGTGGTGGCGATCGATCTGCGTTACGACGGCGACCGCGTGGCCGAGGTGCGGTTCCGCGGGGTCGGTTGCGCGATCAGCCAGGCCGCCGCGTCGATGCTGACCGATATGGTGGCGGGACGGACGCGGGCGGAGGCGCTCGCCATCCCGCGCAGCGCGATCATCGAAGAGCTAGGCGTACCACTCAGCCCGGCCCGCGTGAAGTGCGCGCTCCTGGGCTACAAGGTGATGATGGCGGCCCTGTATGGCGTGCCTTCCAGCCCAAGCCCAGTCTAAAGGGGTTAGTCATTGTACGGTCGCGCTACCGCGCGGCCCAGCGCCCAATGGCACTATTGAAGGAGCGTGTGTGAGCGTAGCGTATAAAGTGGCGTCGACAGCTAGCCTGCCGCCGGGAGAGATCAAGCGCGTGCATGCCGGCGACGAATTAATTGCGCTGTATAATTGCGACGGCGTCTTCTATGCCACCGACGACACCTGCAGCCACGCGGAGGCATCACTCTCCGACGGCTGGCTCGAAGACTGCGAGGTGACGTGCCCGCTGCACGGCGCTATCTTCGACGTGCAAACCGGCATACCGCAGTGCCTGCCGGCAACCCGACCGATTCGCACCTATCCGGTGCGCGTGGAGGGCGACGAGATCTTCGTGGAGGCCTGAACGAGAGCGTGATCCCACCGTCATGCCGCAATTCATCTAGAATCTTTATCAGTCACGTAACCGACACTCGCCTTCGCGATTCACCACTCAGCAAAAGGAGCAATCATCAATGGCCTACAGTGAAGATCAGGTAATGGAGTTCTTGCGCGAAGTGAACGACCCGGAGCTAGGGATCAACTTGGTGGACCTGGGCCTGATCCGCGGCGTCGATCTTGAGGACAAGACCGTCACCATCACCTACACGCTGACCACGCCGGCGTGCCCGATGAATGAGTACATCGACGCCGAAATGACTGAAGTGCTCAAAGAGCACATGCCCGAGATCGAAACCGTCACGCCCAAGCTCACCTGGGAGCCGCTGTGGAACCCCACCATGATGAGCGAGGATGCCAAGCTGGAGCTGGGGTTCTTCTAGCTGGTCCGTCTGATCGCCTCCCGCGACACGGATAGGCACAGCGTGAGTGAGGCGTTGAATAGCCCTTGATCTCTCATGCGGCTGCCGGGAGCATTCCACTCAGGCGGCAAGGCGAGGATCTCGGCGTTTCCGGCATACTAAAGCCACATATGGCCCGGATGCCAGAAAGCCGATTTCCGCCATGACAAGCCTGCAATCGGTCGCCGAGAAGGCACGGGTACCGCTGCTCACCGCATATCGGGCGTTGAGCAATGCTCAGGCAGTGGACGCGGATGTAAGCGAGCGGGTCAATCGGGCCGCGGCGGAGCTTGGCTATACGCTGCGCATCACCATACGCGACGTGGCGGCGCTGGCCGGTGTCTCAGTAACCACCGTATCGTACGTGATCAACGATAATCCCTTGATTCAGGTCAAGACGCGCGATCGCGTCAAGGATGCCATCCAGGCCCTGGGCTATCGTCCAAACAGCACGGCGCGCAATCTCAAGGCAAACGAGACGCGCATGATTGGCTACGCCTGGCATCGCGTACAGGACGAGGTACAACGCAACCCAGTGCTCGACCGCTTCCTCTACGAGATGGCCCAGGCAGCCGAATCGCACGGCTATCACGTACTGACCTTCGCGCAATCCGGCGCCGACGTGGAAAAGTGTTATACGGATTTGATTCGCACCAGCCGGGTTGACGGCTTCATGCTCTCGGACACTACGTACGACGACCCGCGCATACGCACGTTGCAAGCGCTTGGCATCCCCTTCGCGGCGTTCGGACGCGCCAACCCCGCCCTGGACTTCCCATTTGCCGACGACGACGGGC
>JANWHV010000231.1 GCA_025450255.1 Chloroflexota bacterium
CATGTCTCCAACGGCGTGGTTTCGTCGACGGATTTCCAGGCCTGGCGCCGCAGTCGCGATGCTGCCCAGCGGGCGTCCTCCGGCGCGCAGTCGTGGTAGAACCTCTCGATCGCCGCCTGCTCGGGCCAGGAGGTCGACCCGTCCGGATGCACACGCTGGGCGGCGCCAAAGTTGGGCGGCAGCGCGCCGCGGTCCTCGGCGGACTGCGCGGCGAAGCTGAGCCCCGGTTGCGGGAGGATGGCACAGAGGAATACGAGGCGTTGGACCGGACGCGCCGCCGCGATCAGCGGGATCGTCAATCCACCGAGCGAGTGTCCCACCACCACCACGTCCTCGTCGACGTCCCGCAGCGCGTCGAGCACGATGCTTGCGTACTCGGCACAGCCGGACGACCGATCTTCGGTTGGTAGATCCACCGCGACGGCGCGATGGCCGCGCGCCTCCAGCTCGGGGATCAGCCGCTCCCAGCACCAGCCGCCATGCCAGGCGCCGTGTACCAGCGCGAACGTGGACATCACCGGCCTCCTTCGTGCCGCGCGACTGCTTTCCAGGGGACGTGGCCGCTTTTAATCTTGTGGCGGCGGGCGGCGCTGCCCGCCACCGGTCGCGGCAGCCGGCGGCCTGTGTGCCGTGCTCCCGCTTGTGGCCATCGTACATGTAGTCGATCGCGTCGTCCAGGATGCACTCGGCCCGGCGCCAGGGCAGTGTTCCCTGGCGCCGGGCCGGAGCCGCGCCCACCCTGGCGCACGACGGCCTCGATGCCGCCGCGGCGATCCGTGTTACAACCCGGCCTGGCGTTTCGTGGTTGGCCCGTGGACCGTTACCACGCCGTCGCGGAAGGCAACGGGGTCGATACGGAGGTTCCGCACGCCGCCGCTGTCGTAGCCGGGGCCGCCTTCCCAGGCATGGTAGGCCAGCCACCAGGCGCCGTGCCTGTCCTGGAACAGAGAGCCGCCGCCAGGCCCGATCACCGCGTTCGTGCCGTGCAAGATCGGGTTCCGCGCGTACTTGGTGAAGGGACCGAGCGGTGATTTCGCGGTGGCGTAGCCCATGGCGTAGTCATGCTGCCAGTCGTTCCCGGAATAGAAAAGATAATAGACGCCGGCGTGCCTGACCATATACGGTCCCTCGACCGTGCTGAAGGATGGGCCATGCTCCCAGGACTGCGAGAGGGTGAAGAGTTCCCGGCGTGGGCCGGCGGCGTGGAGCAGATCCGAGGTCAGTGGCAGTACCGAGATGTTGTGGTATGGGTCGTCGACGGACAGGTACAGATAGGCTTTGCCGTCCATGTCGATGAACGGATCGGGATCGATATACCCCTGGCCGCGCTGGTCGCCACATGCCAGCGATCCGTGGTCCTTGAAGGGGCCGGTGGGATTTCGCGCGGTGGCTACGCCGATGCAATGGACGTTTTGAGACAGGCTTTTGCCGGCGTAGAACAGATAGTACGTGCCGTTCCGCGTAATGACGTCCGGCGCCCACCGATCGCCGACTGCCCAGCCCGGCGTACTGGTCAGCGCGTCGGCGACGTAGCGCCAGTGCGCCAGGTCGGTGGATCGCAGCACGGGGAACAGCTTGTTCAGCCCTTCCCAGCCGGTGGTGGTGCCGTACGCATAATAGGCGCCGCCGGCGCGCAGCACGAACGGATCGGGATAATCAATGCGGAAGACCGGATTCCGGTACGTTACGGCGCCCCCGGCGCTCGTGGCAGCGCTCGACGGCGCAAGCAACAGCGCGAGCAGCAGCGCCCATAGCGCACCCTTCATTGCCCCGCGCTTCATATCGCGTACCGTATCGCCGCGGCGGCGCGAACGGTGCTCTGGCCGCCTCCTTGCCCGTGTCCAACCACTCGCGCGCCCTCCGCTACCTTCGTCGTCAGTGGGTTGGTGCTCAGCGTATCTCCGCGCCCGAGCGTCTCCGTGGTTTCCACGTTCATTACGCCGGTGGCCGGCGCGATCGTCGCGCCCTCCGCTCCGGCGCCCTACTCGTCTGTCGCCTTGCCGATCCTGGCGGCATCCAGGCGCAGTTCGTCGACGGCGACGCCCGGCGTCGCGCCCGAGATCCGTTCGGTAATGGCCCGAAGCACGGCCGCGTCGATCTTCGGTACCCTGCGATCGGTGACCAGGCCGTTCGTTTCCTGCAGCGTATCGGTAAGCTGCGTGTAGCAGAAGCCCGCCAGGCTTGGGCTGCTGACGATTGCGGTGACAAGCTCGGCGTATTTCGCCTCGAACTCCTCCGGCGTCCTCACCGTGCCATAGCCAAACCAGGGCGTCCCGTGGTCCGGCTGGTAGCTGATGCCGCCGAATTCGGTGATCATCACCGGCTGGTCAGCGCGGCCCGCCTCCGGCAGCAGAATGACGTGATGCTGCGGCTGTACGTGGCGCATCGTGTGCTCCATGGCTTCCCGCGTGCCATAGCGCTCCCGTAAGGCCTGCCCATCGAAGGTGTAATCGTGGATGCCGTGGATGTCGCTTTCCGCGTGCTCCCAGCCGTCGTTGCCGATCACCGGCCTGGTGGAGTCAAGAGCGTGGGTGAGATGGTACAGCGCCCGCGCGTAGTTGCGCTGCGCCGGATCGTCGAGCAGGTTCGGTACGCCCCAGCTTTCGTTGAGCGGCACCCAGGCGACAATGCACGGATGGCTGTAGTCGCGGCGCAGCACGTCAATCCACTCGCGCGTGAGGCGCTCCACGGCCTCGCGCGTGTACACGAAGACACTGGGCATTTCGCCCCAGACCAGCAAGCCCAGGCGGTCGCACCAATACAAAAAGCGCGGATCCTCTACCTTCTGGTGTACGCGCACGCCGTTGAAGCCCAGAGCTTTGGCGATCTCCACTTCCTCACGCAGGGCATCATCGCTCGGCGCGGCCAGGTGGGAATCCGGCCAGTACCCCTGCTCCAGGGCGAGGCGCAGGAAGAGCGGCGCGTTGTTGAACCAGAAGCGGCCATGGCTCACGCCGGCGCTGCGGATACCGGCGTAGCTCCGCACGGCATCACTCTCACCGCCGTCCACGGTCAGTGAAATCGCGGCCTCGACCAGGTTCGGGTGCTCGGGCGACCAGTGTACCTGGTGGCGTTCCAGGCCGAGCGCGGCATAATCGATGGCGAACTCACGATGTAGGCTCGCGCCTGATGCCAGGCAGAGATCGTCGGCAAATATCCGCCCATGCAGGCTGAGCTGGATATGGACTTGCACGGCCCGGTCGGCGGCGTGGTTGAGGGAGATTGCAAGGCCCAGCAGATTGCGCGTCAGGTCCGGCGTCCAGCGCACGTCTACAAGGTGCGTGTGGCCGACCACCTCAAGCCAGACCGGCTGCCAGATGCCGGTGGTGCGGTGATACCAGATGGCATGCGGCTCGACGCGCCAGTCCTGTTTGCCGCGGGGCTGCGCCAGATCGAGCGGGTCGTCCTCGGCCCGCACGACCAGGGTATGCGTATCGCCCGCCCGCAGCGCGGCGGTGATATCGGCGGAGAAGGGTGTGTGGCCGCCTTCGTGGAAGACCACGTGTTGGTCGTCCACCCATACGTCGGCGCGATAGTCCACGGCGCCAAAGTGCAGCAGCAAGCGCCGGCCGGACCGCGGCTCCGGCAGCGTGAACTCGCGGCGATACCAGGCGCGCGGGTGGTAGCCCGTATCGCCGATGCCGCTGGCCTTTGACTCCGGAGGGAACGGTACGACGATAGAGCGGTCAAAACGCTCGGGCTGACGTTGCCATCCTTCGTCCAGGCCGCGCCCCGCGTCATCGTGGCAGAAGCCCCAGGCGCCGCGCAGATCGAGCCAGTTTTGCCGCGCCAGTTGTGGTTTCGGATGCAAGGCGCCGTTATGCTCTGCCATCGATATTCCTCCATCCCTTTCGGGTGTGCTCCAATCAGAAATTCCGGAACCCATTTGGACGACGCAGTTGAGTAGTTACAGCAATGCCCAGCGCGGTATACATGCCGCTTCTTTGCTTATCTGAATCGTATTGGGTTGAGACCCGTCAGGGCAGTGCCATTGAGATCCGTCGCTGGAGAATGATAAGGAAAATGAGGATTGGCGGAAAAGCCGGCTACCCCAAGCCAAAGATTCGGAAGGGCCACGCCGGCTCGGCGTGGCCCTTCCACTGTGCTACGGCCGTGGACGGCGCCGTACTACCAGCACGGCGTCCAGATCTTGCCGTCCAGGTTAAGGCCGGCCTTCGCGGCGCTGAATTTCATGGCGTTGGCCCTTGCGCAAAACTTCGAGGTCGCGAGCTTATATTCGACCTCGAGCACTGCTTTGCCGGCGTTGATGAACGGCGTTTCCGTATCGCACTCCGCGTACTGGAAGCACTGCTCGTCCACCGCGAGATCGAACAGCGGCTGCAATGCGCTCACCTGACCGGTATCGTTCTTGAGCGCCGCCGAGAGGCCGAGTGAGTGCGTGTAGTTGGCGAGGAAGCTGTTGTAGGTGATCTGGTTTGCCGGGGTGAGCGTGAAGCCGGTGCTGTTGCTGTAGCCGTCCACGTTGTCCCACTCGATGCCGTCGAAACCCTTGGACTGGCAAAGCAGGGCGCGGCTCTCCATAATCGGGTCCAGAATCGATGCCTGACGAATGTCCAGCCATTTCTCGCCCGGCCAGCCGTTGTTCTTCCCCTTCACCGAAGCGGGGAACTGCCCGGCGTCCGGGCGCCAGTTCTCCCAGGTTCCCGCATCCATATAGCAGAGCACTTTGACGCCCCTGGCGTGCAGCGCGGAAACCGTGGCGGCGGTGTTGTCGAAGCCGCCGATATCGTAGATCTGGACCGGCTGATTCATGTTCACGCACGGCGGATTCTGGCTGCCGGGACAGCTAATCTGCCAGTACCAGGTCGTGCCGGGCGCCGGGGTCCAGATGCCGCTCCGTGCCGTTGAGTGGACGCCGCGCGCGGCCGCCGTCGTCATGCCCGGCGCACGGAGGGCGAATATGGAGCCGACAAGCGCCAGGACTACCAGCAAACGTGTCAGGCCATGGTGTTTCACGAGGCAGTCTCCCTTCGCAGTGGGCCTGCGACACCGCCGATCGCGGTGCTGACAGGGACACAGGCCGTCGCGTATCGCATATCGCGCACTCCGCCACTCGCCTCGCCTCCCGAGACCGTCCGCTGGTACCCTCCTTCGTTCCCACGCCGGCAGGGGCGATCGTGGCCGCCCGTTATCCGGCATTATCCACGCCGCGATTCGCGGCTGCCCCGACTATAGCGCGTTCGTGCAGCGATGTCCAGCGTTTGCGTATATTCGCGCGGGAACGGTACATAACCTCTTTCGCTTCTGCTTGACATTGCGCGTTTTGCTGCATACACTGGCGGCACGACTCATCGCCGCGCCAGCCGGGCGTTCCTAGTTCCAGGAGGGAAAACCGCCATGTATTCGTGCCGCCGCCCACGTCATCGGAGGCTGATTGCCACCGCCATCGCCGCGATTCTACTCGCGACTGCCGCGCCTGGACACAGCGCCGCCCACCCTGCCGCCGGCCAGACCAGCATCAACTATGGCCGTTGGGGAAGCGCCGACGAGATCGCCGCCGATCAGGTGCTGTTCAAAGCATTTGAGAAGAGCAATAGCAGCATTCACGTCAGCCAGCAGGTAGCGGACTGGAATACCTACTGGACCAAGCTGGCCACGCAAATGGCGGCCGGCCAGGCGCCCGACGCGTTCCTGCTGGACCCCGGCTATTATCAGGTGCATTACGCCAAAACCGGCCGCCTGCTCCCGCTTGACGATCTGATCGCCCGCAACCATATCAATCTGAACCAGTACTGGCCACAGGAGCTGGCGACCTTCCGCTATGGCGGCCACTACTACGAGCTGCCGCGCGACATCTCCGTCAACATGCTGGCGTGGAATAAGACGCTATTCGCCAGGGCGGGGCTGCACGGCGCCCCTTCAAGCTGGCAAGAGTTGCTCCACGATGCGCGGTTGCTCACGCTTGACAGCAAGGGCCGGAACGCCACGCAGACGGGCTTCGACGCTGGCCATATCGTGCAGTGGGGTTACGGCAGCTACGAGTACCTCGACGGTATAGTCGAGCCGCTGATGAGCGAGTTGGGCGGCCATTTGTGGAGCCAGCCGGAAACCGGCGGCGGCGTGCAATGCCTGATCGATTCGCCACAGGGACGGCAGGCCGTGCAGCTCCTGGTGGACCTGATATACAAATACCACGTCTCGCCCTCGCCGACCCAGATCGCGCACTATCAGAACATATTTGTCTCCGGCAAGGTAGCCATGTATATCGACGGCACCTTCGACCTGCCGGTCTATCAGGGCATCCACGGCTTTAGCTGGGACCTCGGCGCCTTCCCATCCTGGAATGGAAAGCGTGTTTCCATGGCCCAGGGCGTCGGCAATGCCATCTCCGCCGGCTCGTCGAACCGCGACGCAGCCTGGCGCCTGGTTAACTGGCTCTCGGGCGCGGAGGGCCAGGCCGTGATGTCCCAGAGCGGCATCAACATACCGTCGATCCGCTCGCTGGCGCAGTCGCCGTCCTTCCTGAAAGGGAAGCCGGCGGGCATGAAGGCGGTGCTCAGCTCGATTGACGACGCGGTTCCCTACATCGATTTCCCGTACAAGGCGGATGCCTTCAACTACGTGGACACCGAGTTGACCAACGACGTATTCACCGGTCATACCAGCGTGGCGGATGGGCTGAAGAAGGCGGGTAGCGGGGCCAATGCCCTGCTGCGGGGCCGCCACGTCTAGAGCAGACGCGCCACGGAGGCACGGAGATCGGGCGGGAAAAGGCCACCGGAACGATAGGGAATCTGCTTTTGACACGGAGATCGTGGAGGCACGGAGATATGGTCAGCCGTATTTGGCGCCAGGTTTGCTGCCCGCCATCATCCCTGCCCGCCAACACTCCGCATGGCGACGCTATGGCTACTCCAGCCTCCGTGTCTCCGTGTCTCCGTGGTAGTCGCTCGTCTCTGGGCGGCCACGCATGAGCCCGGTGCGGCGGCGTGAGGCGCGGGCGTTCTATCTGTTCGCCGCGCCCTGGATCCTTGGACTGCTGATCTGGACCCTGGGGCCGATGATCGCCTCGCTCTATCTGAGCTTCACCAGCTACGACTTGTTCACCTCGCCGCAATGGGTCGGCCTGCAGAACTATAGTGACCTGCTCACGGCGGACGACACCTTCCGCCACGCCCTGACCAACACCTTCTATTTCGTGGTAATCGGCCTGCCGATAAACCTGGTGGTCTCGCTGGCCACGGCCCTGCTGCTGAACGAGCGGCTCCGCGGCATCCTCTTCTTCCGCGCTCTCTATTACGTGCCCAGCCTGGTGCCCTCGGTGGCGAGCGGCGTGCTCTGGATCAGCCTGTTCGATCCGCAATACGGCATCATCGACGGCCTGCTGCGCGCGCTCCATCTTCCCACCGTCGATTGGCTGACCGATCCCGCCTGGATCAAGCCCGCGATCGTCATCATCCTGTTGTGGGGCGTGGGGAACGGCATGATCATCTACCTGGCGGGGCTGCAGAATGTGCCGGAGCAACTCTATGAGAGCGCCAAGATCGACGGCGCGGGCGCCATTGGGCGCTTCCGGCACGTCACGCTGCCGATGCTGACGCCGACCATCCTGTTTCAGGTGGTGATCGGGCTGATCGGCTTCTTCCAGCTTTTCGATCAGATCTACGTGCTGACGGTCAACCGGCCGGACGAATCGTCCATCACTTTCATGTATTACCTCTTCCAGAGCGCGTTCGGCAGCGAATCCAATCAGATGGGCTACGCCTCGGCGCAGGCATGGATCTTCTTCGCGATCGTGATGGCCTGCACTTTTGCAGTCTTCAAGACATCCGCGCGCTGGGTGTTCTACGAAGGGGGCGAGGCGGCGTGAGCGTGGCCGATAGCGCCCTGGCGCGCTCCCTACCGGCGCGGCGGCCACGTAGACGGCTGGCGCGGCCCGCCCTGCTCTACACCCTGCTGGCGATCGGCGGCGTGGGGTTTGGCCTGCCCTTCTACTGGCTGGTGATCGGCTCGCTGAAGGACGAGAACCAATACAACCAGTTCCCGCCGACCTGGTGGCCGAGTCCGGTGCATTGGAGCAACTACGCCACGCTATTCCATGCGCTGCCCTTCGGCACCTTCCTGCTGAACAGCGCGCTGGTGACCGCCATGGTGATGGCGGGCATCGTGGTTTCGTCGGCGCTTGTCGGTTACGCCTTCGCCCGGCTGCGCGCCCCTGGACGGCGGATCCTGTTTGCCATCCTGCTGGCCACGATCATTCTGCCGTCCGAGACCACCATCGTGCCGACCTTCATTCTCTTCTCCAAGCTTGGCTGGCTTAACAGCTTCAAGCCGCTGGTGATTCCCAGTTTCTTCGGCGACGCCTTCTCGATCTTCCTGATCCGCCAGTTCTTCCTGAGCATCCCGCGCGACCTCGACGAAGCGGCGATGCTGGACGGCTGCGGCTACGCGCGCATATTCTGGCACGTATTCGTGCCAAATTCCTGGCCGGTGCTGGCGACCGTGGCTATCTTCGCCTTTATCAATACCTGGAGCGATTTCTTCACGCCGCTGATCTACCTCAATGACTTTTCCAAGATGACCGCGTCGGTCGGCCTGGCCTTCTTGAACTCCGAGCATAGCAGCGGCTCCTCGGCCCTGACCTTGCAAGTGATGCTGGCCGGGTCCCTGGTGGTGATCGCGCCGATGATCGCGGTCTTTATCATCTTGCAGCGGTACTTCGTCAAAGCGATCACGCTTACCGGTATAAAAGGATAACGAGGGCGCCTGTGGTCACCGAGAGCACCATGATGGGCGGCGAGCGCCGCGATCGTATTCTGACCGCGCTGGATCGGCATGGGTCGGTAAAGGTGGGGGATCTGAGCGACATGCTTGGCTTCTCGGCAGCCACGCTGCGCCGCGATCTGCGCATCATGGAAGATGACGGCCTGCTGCGCCGCACCCATGGCGGGGCGATACGCCTCAAGCCCGAGGCCGTGCACGAGCGTACCGTGCGCGACAAGGCCGCGCTGTGCGCCGACCAGAAAGAGGCGATTGGGCGCGCGGCGGCGCGGCTGGTGGCGGTGGGCGACGTGATCGCCCTCAACGGCGGCACCACCAACGCGCGCGTTGCCCGCGCGCTGCGCCATGTGCGGAACTTGCGGCTGGTCACGAACTCCATTGGCGTGGCGGCGGAGCTTGCCGATCAGCCGAACGTGGAGGTCACCGTCACCGGCGGCACGCTGCGCGGATCGCTTGAGTTGTATGGGCCCTCGGCCGAGAGCATGTTGCAGGGGCTGTATGTGCGCACCGCCTTCCTGGGCGTGGACGGTCTTACGCTTCGTCATGGGCTCACTACCTACAACCCGCTCGAGGCGCACACCAACCAGGTGTTGATCGCGCGGGCCGAGCGCGTGGTGGTGGTGGCGGATCATACCAAGATCGGGCAAGTCACCATGGCGCTGATTGCGCCATGTTCCGCGATACACGTGCTGATTACCGACCCCGCCGCGTCCGGCAGCGAGCTGAACGCGCTCCGCGCCGCCGGGATCGAGGTTATCCTTGCTGAATGAAGAGGAGTAGAGAATGACTGCTGTCGAAGCGGATATCCGCGGCACGCCGGCTATCCTACGCCAAACTCTGGCGCATATACGCGAAGCCGGCGCGGCGTTCGCCGCGCCACTGCGCGACCGGCCGCTCGTCGTGCTTGGCTGCGGCTCGTCGCACGCTATCGGGTTGGCGGTGGCCGCGCTGCACGAAGACCGCAATGGCTTGCCCGCGCAAGCGGTGATCGCGTCCGAATATCGGCCGCGCCCGGGCTGGGCGCACCTGGCGATCAGCCGGACGGGCAGGACCAGCGAACTGATCGAGGCGATGCGCCAGGCGTCCGCGGCGGGCGCGGCGGCGTCCCTGTTGGTCGGCGACCGCGGCTCGGCGGCGGAAGCCGAAGCCGGCGCGGTGCTTTCCCTGGACTTCGCGGCGGAGACCGGCGTGATCCAGACGCGGTTCGTCAGCGCCGCGCTGCTGGCGCTGCGCCTGCTGCTCGACCCCGAGGCACACGCCGTGCTGGCCGATCTGCCCAGGCGGGTGGAGGAGGGCTTGAACGCTGCCGACCTGGATGATCTGGCGCGGCACGACCATGTGGTGTTTCTGGGCAGGCGCGAGCGATATGGGCTGGCGCGATTGGCGGCGCTAAACTTGCAAGAGACGGCGCTGGTAGTGGCGGAGGCACACCAGACGCTCGACTACCGGCACGGCCCGATCGCCTCGGCCGGCCCAGGCACCCTGGTATGGGGCTTTGATCCGCCCGATGATCCGGCTGTCGCCGGCGTACTGGCCGACGCGCGCGCCACGGGCGCCACGGTATACGGCAGCGGCGACGACCCGCAGGTGATGCTGGCGCGGGCGCAGCTTGCCGCCGTGTATCAGGCGCGGCGGCGATCGCTCGACCCCGACGCGCCCCGGCATCTGAGTCGCGCCGTCGTCTTACCATCAATGGAGGGTGTCCGATGAGTACCGCGCCAAAGATTACGTTCGTGGGCGCCGGCAGCGCGGTATTCGCGCGCGAGATCATCACCGATCTGCTGCTGGTGGACGGGCTGGAGGAAGGTAGCCTGGCGCTGGTGGACGTCGACCCAGAGCGCCTGGAATTGGCGCATCGCATCGTGGAGCGGCTGATTGCGCTCACCGGCAGGCGCTGGACCGTCACCGCCTCCACCGATCGGCGCCAGGTGATGGCCGGGAGTGATTTCGTGATTAACAGCATCGAGGTCGCGGGCCTCGCCAACGTGCGCCACGACTTCGACATCCCAAAGCGATACGGCATCGACCAGTGCATCGGCGACACTATTGGCCCCGGCGGTATTTTCAAGGCTTTGCGTACCGGACCGGCCTGGCTGGAGATCCTGCGCGACGCCGAGCGCCTGTGCCCGCAAGCCCTGGTGATGAACTATACCAACCCGATGTCCATCCTTACGCTGGTGGCCTTGCGGGGCTCCAGTATGAGCACGGTCGGGTTGTGCCACAGCATCCAGGACAACTCCTTTGAGCTGGCCGAATACCTGGAAATACCGCAAGCGGAATTGATCTATCGCTGCGCCGGGGTGAACCACAATGCCTGGTTCACAGAGTTGCGCTACCAGGGCGAGGACATGTACCCGAGACTGCGCGCCCGCGCGCGGGTACCGGAGGTCTACGAGCGCGATCCTGTCCGCTTCGAGATGCTCGATCACTTTGGCTATTTCGTCAGCGAGAGCAGTGGGCATTTCTCCGAATACGTGCCCTACTTCCGCAAGCGGCCAGATCTGGTCGCCACGTACACGCGTTCAGAGTATCGGGGCCAGAGCGGCTTCTATGCCGACAATTGGCCGACCTGGCGGCGCGAGAACGACGACGATATCCGCGCCATGCTGGACGGCAGGCGCGAGATCCCGCTGCGGCGTGGCGTGGAATACGCCGCGTACATCGTGGAGGCGATACAGTTGGGGCGCCAGACCACCATCTACGGCAACGTGCGCAACAGCGGGCTGATCGACAACCTGACGGACGGCTGCGTGGAGGCGCCGTGCCTGGTGGACCGCAGCGGCATCCTGCCCTGCCACTTTGGCGCGCTGCCCGAGCAGCTCGCGGCCCTGATCCGTCCGCACATGGCCATCCACGCCCTGATGGCGCGGGCGATCCTGGAGCGTGACCGCCAGGCGGCGCTGCACGCGCTGCTGCTGGATCCCTTGACGGCGGCGGTATGCTCGCCGCGTGAGATCCGCGACCTCTTCGACGAGATGTGGGAAGCGGAGCGGCCATACCTGGAGGCGTATGCCTGACCTGGCGGCCAATTCGGTATGCCGATCGATGGCAGGCCACCAGAGACTCGGCACGCGAGAGATTCAGCATGCCGACGAAACACGACAGCCGTGGCGCGGCGTGGACGAGGGTAGAGGGCAATGAGCAATGGGCCGGAGATCGACTTTCTGATCCTTGCCGATCGCGCCGAGGCCGTGAACGGCAAGCTCTATATGATGGGCGGCGGCTGGGACGCGATCGGCGTGCATGGGCCGGAGCAGCACTCGCAGTTCAACGCGGCAATCGCGCTCCTGGTGCCCTGGAACGCGACGAACATCGAGCATACGTGCGCCGTGCGCGTGGAAGACGCCGACGGCGCGGCGCTTTTGAACCTATCATTCACGGTAAAGACGGGCCGCCCCTCCGGGCTGCCGGATGGCGCGGCGCAGCGTGTGATGGCCGCGCTGCCAATCAACGTCGTTTTCCCCCGGCCAGGCCCACATGCCGTGGTGGCGACGATGGGCGAGCAGGAGAAGCGCGTGCCGTTCCACGTGCGCCGCGCC
>JANWHV010000232.1 GCA_025450255.1 Chloroflexota bacterium
CTCGAAACAGCGATCGAAGACCGCGTCGGGCAGCATCCAGGTATTCGACCAGAGCTTTAGTCGGATTGACTCCAGCTCCTCGGCGGCAGACGTGGCGAAACGCCAGGTTACCGGACGCGAATCCTCGACGGCCACGGTCGGGTCGGCTGACTGATGCTCACTGATTATTCGATTCGCGGCCTCGGCCGAGCCAGGGATCGAGCCGTGTTCGTTTTGCACGACTTCGCGCCACTTCTCGCTGACTGTCGCCGGCTCGCGGCCCGCGAAGATGTCGCCGCATATGAGAAGCGAGCCGTGTGGCCGGAGTACGCGCAGAGCCTCGCGCGCCGCCGTCAACGGGTGCTCGACCAGGTGAAAGACATGCGCGGCAACGACGACGTCGAAACTGCCGTCGGCAAACGGCAGGGATTCCATATCGGCTTCGACCAACGCGAGGCGGACCAGCTCGCCGGCAGCGGCGAGGTCGGCAAGCTTGGTCCGCAGTTGGTCCATCATCGCGTGGGAAATATCGACGCCGGTCAGATCGTGGCCCTGCCGTGCCAGAGGCAGCGCGATTCGTCCGGTTCCGACTCCGATCTCAAGAATTCGCGAATGCGCTGGGGCATGTGCCGCGCGCGCTATCGCGCGCGCGATTTCAGCCCCTACCTCGGCGCTGTAGCCACGCGTGGCATCATAATACGACGCCGCTCGGTCGAAATTAATGGACAAGAGGCCGCCCTTTCCAGCAGTGCGCGAGTCGCTCGATCTTCATCGTACTGGAAGCGCGGATCGGGTGACGCCCGAGGCTGTTTACGCCACCGCGCGCCGGTCTTCAAGCCTGACAACCAGGCGGAATCCGGGCGCCTCGCTTTGATACTGGGCCTCGAGCGCCGTGATACGGCCATGCAGCCAGACGGCGAGACCCGGCAGACCAGCGGCATCGCGCTCAGGTAGGGCGTGGGCACGTGACGCGGCGCATAGCTCATGAATCTTAACGCCGAGGTGGGCTACCGACGCCTTTCGATCGGGAGTGCCGGCATGGTCCAACAGGGTCTCGTACCGCGAGCGAAGATCGCTCAAGCGAAGGTTTACCTCATCGACCGGATCGATGGAAGGGGCCGGCATGGCGGCATTCATCGCATTCTCCCGCGTATTCTTCCTACTAGAACAAGTGTACTACACCTTTTCAGACTATACAAGTAGTAGCGCGGAATTGGGCGCCGGTCGGCGAGAACACCCTTAACCCGTGCTGCCGAAGCCGCCCCGGGTCGGTGTGTCCATGCGGTCGACTTCATCCCACTCCGCTCGATCCACGCGCACGAACATGCCCTGCGCCAGACGGTCGCCGCGCTGAATGTACACGGGCTTGGCCGTGAAGTTATAAAATTGGCACAGGATCTCGTCGCCGTCGCCGCTATAGTCTTGATCGATCACGCCCGCGCCGTGCGGCACGAGTAGGCCCTTGCGCCTCGGCGTCGAGCTGCGAGACATCACAAGCAGCACGTAGCCCGGAGGTGTCTCCACGGCGATACCGGTCGGCACGAGCGTAATCTCGCCGGGGCCGATCGTCATATCGACGCGACAATACAGGTCGAACCCCACCGCCCCAGGCGAGGCGTAGCCGGGGAGCGGCAAGTCGCGGTCCAGGCGGCGAATGCGGACGCGGGGCAGGTCAGCCACCCGGCAGGATGATACCGCTTGGTCTTCCGGGACCGGGGCCGCCGGATGGCGAAATCGGCCGTCCTGAGAGGTCAACCAACCCCGATGGCCGCTCGACCGCCGGCGGGGATTTTTCCTCTCCCATCTCGAAGCCAAGCCTCGCGGCAATCTCCATGAAGCAGGCGACGAGCAGATCCAGGGGCACGCCGTAATGGGCCGCTACCGCGTCGGGGTCGGGGCTGGCGTCGTCCAGAGCCAGCGCCGCGAGATGCACGCCCGCGGCCCATCCCGTCGCATCCTCGGGCGGTTCCGAACCGCCGCTAAAGGCGCGCCAGAGTCGGACGCCCTGCTCGATCATATGCAATCCCAGGCCGCTAGACTGCAGCCCAGCAACAAGTACCGCCTCGACGGCATCCAGGTTTTCGGGGTTTGCGACTTCGAGTTGAAGCTGCCCATTATAGAAGAGCACCGTTGGCTCCAGTATGGCATCGACGGAGAAATCGGTGTCCGCCGGTACAGGCCAGATGTCGTCGACCTTCCACTCCATGCCCTGGTTGCCGAGGATCACTGAGCACACGCTCACGTCACGCTCGTCCGCGTCACGCCCGCGCACTTCCACCACGGCCACGCCGTCCGCGACCTCCACGGCGGAGAGCCCCATCTGATGGGGCTTCGCGGCGAGGCCCATGGGGATGCTCACGGCATCGAGGCCGAACAACGACAGCCCGACCCGCTTCAGGCTCTCGGCCGAGAGCTTGCGGGCGACCGCGCCCGCGTCCTCCTGAAGCACACCTTCCAGCAAGGCCGTGACGGTGTCGACAATCGGACCTACCAGCGCGTCCTCTTCTGGTGTGTTCATTCCGGTGCCTCTCGCAATAGGCCAGATGCGCGACCTATGTCGCGGGCACACCTGTTCATCCCTCTCCCGGATCCTAGCACCCGGCGGCGCGTGGGGCAACCTCGCGCCGTGTGGACCTTCCGGATTTTTAATCCAGTATATGGCTGTTACCATGACTGTATCTTGCTGAACGTGCGTGCCGGTTGGGAGAGCGCGATGCCAGACCCTCTATCAATCGATCTCAACGCCGATCTGGGTGAAGGCGCGGTAGCGGCCGACAGCGCCACGGACGACGATATGCTCGCGCTCGTAAGTTCCGCCAACATAGCCTGTGGCTTCCACGCCGGCGGGCCGTACGTGATAGCGGCTGCCATCGCGCGGTGTGCCGCGCGTGGCGTGGCAATCGGCGCGCATCCTTCGTACCCGGACCGGGCCGGCTTCGGACGAAGATTGCTGGACGCCACCACGGAGGAGATGTATGAGGACGTGCTGTACCAGATTGGGGCGATCGAGGCGTTTTGCCGGGCAGCAGGCGCGTCGCTCCACCACGTGAAGCCGCATGGCGCACTCTACAATCACGCCGCCGTGCATCAAGACAGTGCAAGTGCAATCGCGCGCGCGGTCCACGATTTTGACCCTACCCTGGCGTTATTCGCGCCGCCAGGCTCGCGACTATTGGCGGCGGCAAGCGAGATTGGCCTGTTCACGGTGCCCGAGGTGTTCGCCGATCGGGCCGTCAACGCGGACGGCTCGTTAGTGTCTCGGCGCCTGCCGGGCGCGGTGCTGCACGATGCCGAGGCGGTGGCTCAACGCGCGGTCCGTATGGTTCTGGAGGGCAGGGTTACGTCGATAGATGGCGTCGAGGTATCGCTGCGCGGCGAGACGATGTGCTTGCATGGCGACGCGCCGGGCGCGGTAGAGCGCGCCGCCGCATTGCGACGGGCGCTTCAAGGCGCCGGAATCGCGATCGCGCCGCCACCTCGTGACCGCCGTAATGGCGACTAATCCAGATCTCGAATTCGTAACCCTGGGCGAGGCGGCGTGGCTTATCGCGCTCGGCCCGACCAATGCGGAAACCACCAGGCTGGCGCGCCGGCTGGCCGAGGCATTCCGCGCCGCCGCGGTGTCGGGCGTCTACGACGTCGTTCCCGCCTACCGGACGGTGCTGGTTCGCTTTGATCCATGGACCACGGATGGCGACACGGTGCGCGCGCGTGTCGCCGCGCTGGCCCGCGATCCGCGCGCGCACGGCGACACGACTCCGGCCCTGGTGGAGTTGCCCGTGATATACGGGGGCGAGGATGGGCCGGACCTTGGCGACGTCGCCAGGCATACTGGGCTGACGATGGCGGAAGTAGTGCGTCGACACACGGAGGCGACCTATACAGTGGAGTTCCTGGGCTTTTCGCCAGGATTCCCGTACTTGTCGGGATTGCCGGCCGCGCTCGCCACGCCGCGCCTGCCCGCGCCGCGCACGCTGGTGCCGGCCGGTTCGGTCGGCATTGCCGGTGCGCAGACCGGCTTCTACCCGTTGCCGAGCCCAGGCGGCTGGCGCTTGATTGGCTGTATTCCCGCGCTTGACTTCGATCCCACGCGGCCAGAAACCTTACCATACATGCCAGGCGACAGGATTAAGTTCGTGCCCATTTCCAGAGACAGGGCACGGTCAAGCGGTCAAGTGCGGCGCGCTGAGATCGTAGGCGACGGCGTGCCTTCGAGCGCGGACACCGACCCGGAGAGTCCGGTGGGCGAGCGCCAGCACGACGACGCGCCCGAGGGGCCCGCGTTACGCGTGCTGCGGGCCGGCGCCTTGAGCACGGTGCAGGACATTGGCCGATACGGCTATGCATCGCTCGGCTATGCGTCCACGGGCGCGCTGGACCGCGATGCGCTGGTGCTGGCAAACCGTCTGGTCGGGAACGACGCAGGCGCCGCGGCAATCGAGATGACACACTCCGGATGCGAGGTAGAGGCGATTGGCGACCTCGTGTTCGCGTTGACCGGCGCGAACATGGGGCCTATGATTGACGGCCAGCCGATCGAGATGGGTCGGGCAACCGCCCTGCGATCCGGCATGCGACTCGCCTTGGGACAAGCGCGGCGCGGCATACGCGGCTACCTTGCGGCGGCAGGCGGCATCCTCACGCCACCGGTGCTCGGCAGCCGATCGACCGACCTCCTGGCGAGGATCGGCGGCTTGCAAGGAAGGGCTTTGCGCGCGGGCGACCAGGTGCCGCTGGCGCCGCGCGGCGCCGCGTCCGCATTCACCCACCACCAGTATCATTGCAGCGAAAAATTCGCGTCCGATACAGCGCCGGCAACGAGTGACGAACACAACGTTGCAGCGCGGGTCACCTGGGGACCGCAAGCACGTTGGTTCGACGCAGACGCGCGAGCGATGTTCCTTGGCACCGCCTATCAGGTGTCGCCGCGCAGCGACCGCATGGGGCTGCGACTCTCCGGCGCCGCCTTACAAGGAGCGGGCTGGGGCGAACTCGCATCCGAAGGCTCGGTGCCGGGCGTAGTCCAGGTGCCGCCGGACGGCCAACCAATCGTGCTGCTGGCGGACAGCAGAGGCGTGGGTGGCTATGCAAAAATTGCCACCGTGATCGAGGCCGATCTACCGCTGCTGGGGCAACTGAGCCCCGGCTGCCGCATTCGTTTCGTGCTGATATCAGTCGCAGCCGCGCTTCAGGCCACGCGTGATGCCGCGGCACACCGCGCTGGAATGGAACTTGAGGCGGTCCCTGAATTGGCGGTGCATTGCCTGATCGAGGGATGGGACGGCCAGCGGGAAAGCTGGCTGTGCCCGCGATCGCGAGCCTGCCTCGTTTCGCGCCGCTGCAACACCCAGGGGCCGCGCGAAACGGCGAGAACCGATCGCGAAGTGGAATCAGGCGGAGACTAATCGGGGGGTAACGGCAGTTGCAGGCGGAACAGGCTCCCCTTGGCGGAACTTGCCTCGAGATCCAGGCTGCCACCCATTGCTTCGGCAATGGACCGTCCTAGGTAGAGGCCGAGTCCGATGCCTTTTGGCGATCGGCGGGCGGAAGTGCCGGGCAGCCACCCGAAACGCGTAAACAAGAACCGTCGATTCTGCGCGGCAATCCCCTGCCCTTGATCCTGCACGCGGATAACGGCGCCGTGATCCTCTATCGACCAGGCGACCGCTATGGGCCTGTTTTCGCGTGAGTAGCGAGCAGCATTGTCCAGAAGGTTGCCGAGGATTTCAACCGCTCGATCCGAGTCCACGACCGCGAGCAAATCGTCCGGCCCGCGCAAACTGATGTGACGGTCCCGTACGCCGTCCGAAGCCGAGTGGATGGCGCGCTCCACCAGGCCGCGGACGGCCACGGGCTGGGTCATC
>JANWHV010000233.1 GCA_025450255.1 Chloroflexota bacterium
CCCCTCGGTGGGGGGTCTTCGTGTCCCTTTTCCCGGCTTCTTTTGGCCCTCGGGGGGGCTCCCAATCGGGGGCGGGGCCCCCCCCCCGTGTGGGGGCGCGGCCCCCGCCACGACAGTACCTGATGCAGATCGTGCAAGCGGCGCGGCAGTCGCCCTTACATGCCGCTTGGCAGAAACTGGTTGGTAAACGCCTGGCTCACCTCAACCTTGCCGACCTTCTGACCGACGCTCACCATTTGCTGCTGCAGCGTCTTCCAGCGATTCATGCTAAACCAGCCGATTCCATGCGTCACCGCGTCACCGCCGTCAATCAAATGAAGGCGCTTTAGCTGTGAGTAACTGAAATCCTGTTCGTCGGGCTTCATCGGGTAGTTCTTGGCGCCCAGCGCGGTACGCAAATAGACGTTCGTCGCCTTGCTGTCTTTCAGGTACGCGGTCCAGCCTTGAATGCTGGCCTTGACGAAGGCACGCACCGCGTCCGGGTGATTCTTCACCATATCCTGGGTCGTGAAGATCAGATCGCCGTAGGGGTTGTAGCCCGAGTCGGCGATAAGCGCGTATTTCGTCTTGATGCCCTGCTTGGCCCACAGATACGGCTCGGAGGTCACGTAGCACTGGTTGACGGCGCGCGGATCCGCCGCGAACGCCCGCGACGTGAAGTCATTGTTCTTGGTCTTGAAATTCTTGTACTTGTACTTCAACCGTAGATACGGCTCGTAGCCCGCCCCGAAGGAGTAGATCAAGGTGTGGTTGCTGAAATCGGCCAGGCCGTGCACGGTTTTGTCTTCGGCATGCCACAAAATACCCTGCGGATTGGTCTGGAAAGCGCTCATGATGGCGACGAGCTTGGCGCCGCGCGCGTTGTACTGCAGAATTTCATCGGCGTTTCCCATGCCGAACGTCGCCTTGCCCTGAATGACGTTGACCTCGCTGATGATACTGAAGCCAAACTCATTGATAGTGGTATTAATGCCGGCCTTTTGGTAGAGACCAAGGCGCTGCGCGTTGTAGAACCCACCCTCCTCGGGTTCTGGGAACCAGTTCATGATCATGTTATAGGCAGGGCCCGCCGCCACTGCGCGCTGCGTTGTCGCCGCGCCGGCCGTACCGGCGATAACCGCGGCGGCGGCGAGCACTGAGAGTATGCGCGGTGTTTTCATATAGTATCCGTCTCCCTCACTTGGCGACCGCCTGGCCGCCGGTATTTCACAGGGCACGCTCTCCGTGCGATCCGAGCATCAAAGCAATAATTCCCTTACCGATTCATCTGCCGGTGCCGACCCTCCTCCCCCTGGGCACATGTGCTTTACTTTAAATGATCGGGTAATCCCCGCCCAGCCTTGATACGTGGCACGCCGCTAGTTTTCGTGTGTTATGGCCGACTCATGCCAATTACGCAAAGCCAGCGTGCTAAGCGTGCCCAACACGATGAAGACCACGATGCCAAGGATCGCCGCGGCAAGCGCCGCTGCTCCCAACAAGCCCCAATCTCCCGTGTGCGAGGAAATCTGGATCTCATAACCAATGCCGCCGCCGTCCGGGCTGCCGCTGCCCAATAGCACCTCGCCCACGATAGCGCCGATAATCGACAACCCGCTCGACACCCTGATGCCGGTCAGTAGATAGGGTATCGCGAACGGCATCCGCAACTGGATAAGCTGCTGCCGGCGTGACGCGTTATACATCGTGAAGAGATTAATCTGATTTGGATCCACACTGCTCAATCCGAGCGCTGTATTGGCGATGATTGGGAATATGGCGATTATCAAGGCGACTAAAACGATCGCCGTGTGGCCGCCCCCTACCGCATTGTCGATAAGCGGAGCAATGGCGAAAATGGGAACCGTCTGCGCCAGCGTGGTATACGGAAAGATGGCGCGCTCAATGAGTTTTGACTGCGACATGACGACGGCGAGCGCCACCCCGATGATGATACTGAGCACGAGGCCGAGGAACGCATCCTGGAAAGTCGACCAGAGCGCCGTCATAATATCCGACACATTATCACGGAAGCCATTGACCACGTCTCCCGGCGACGGCGCGATAATCGGGGGCGTATTCTTCCACTTGATAGCGCCGATCCACGCCGCTACCAGCAGAATAAGAGCCAGAATCGGCGGCAGCCAGGTTTCAAGCAAGTTCCGCACGCGACCGCGCATGGGAATGAGGACCTCGTCCTGTGGTGGGTCGCCATGCGATTCGAGTTCCGCCGTGTCGACGCCAAACACATCAGAAACGCGCTCGCGTGGTCCAGCAGCCATCGCTAGCCGTCCCGCATCGCGGAGAGCACACGGCTCGCTACCATGTTGAACTCCACGCTTGTACGGATACCCGGATCCCGTGGATACGGTAGGTCAATCGGCAGGTCAGCTATGATCCGGCCAGGCCGCGGGCTCATCACCAGCACGCGACTTGAAAGAAACACAGCCTCGAACACGTTATGTGTCACACATAGCACCGTCCAACCGGCGAGGGCCACTATGTGCAACAATTCGACGTTGAGGCGGCCTCGCGTCAGCTCGTCAAGGGCGCCAAAAGGCTCGTCCATGAGCATCAGCTTGGGCTGCGCGACAAGCGCGCGCGCGATCGAAACACGCATTTTCATGCCGCCGGATAATTGACGGGGATACTCGCGAGCAAACTCCGTAAGCCCGACCGTCTCCAGCGCCTGGGCGACCCTCGAGCGGCGGTCGGCACGCGACGTGCCGCGCATCTGCAATGGCAATTCGACATTTTTCACCACGGTGCGCCACGGCAGCAACGTCGCGTCCTGAAAGACGAAGGCCATATCCTGCCGGTCGCGCCGCGCTTGCTCTGGCGGCAGTCCCGCCACGCGAACGTCACCCGCCGATATCGGTCCAAGGCCGGCGACAATGCGCAATATGGTGGACTTGCCGCATCCCGATGGGCCGACCAGAGAGACAAACTCGCCAGGCATCACCGTGAAGTTGGCGTTCCGCAGGGCGACCGTGCCGTTCGCATAGGCCTTGCTGACTCCCGCCAGCATCACAAGCGGCTGCGCCGGCTCCCCCCGCCTTGTCGAGTCGCCTACGCTTTCAGCGATCGCGGACATTATCATGCTCTCTCACGATTCCAACCGGACCGGTCAGGCGCACCCTCCGCGGCTACGCGCCGCTTGCAATCTGGCCCTTATCCGGACTCTGCTTGAGGGCAATCGTTGCCATAACTCACCGCTCGCGGCGCGGCCCCATCATGCCACGTTGTGTGTGGCGCGATAACCCCCAGTATACGGGAGATCTTACTCCCGCATGATCGCACTGAGTGGAATGAGAGTGCATCAGGTACTTGCCGGCCGTGGCAGGTCCTATTGGCGCGCCGACCCTCGCGGAGCCGCCAAACATGCACTATGATGCGTAGAGCACGTTGAGCGCTCGCGTGCCAGGGGCGAAGGGACGACGGATGCGGCGTTTCGGAATGCGGCCAGCCGGCACGTCAACGGATCAGAGCGGCTGGAACCCGCTTCAGGGCCTGCCGCGGAACATTCGCGCCCGCCAGCGCTGGACGCGTGGCTTGCTTATTGGGCTCTTGGTTGGGCTGCTGATCGGCGTATTCGATGTGCCGAAGCGCTTTGGTTTCGCCGAATCGTGGCCGGTGGTCGGCCCGTTCGCGTCCTCGTTCGACCAGTTCACCTTATTCGATCAGCTTGAGTTGAACAGCTTCTACAATCGACTGTACGTCCGCGACCAGTTTCCCGCCTTGCGGGCAAAACTGGACCAACGCATCGTGGTAGTAGCGATCGATGACTATACATGCGCGACAGACAACGGCTGGCCCGGTTGCAATCCGGTCCCCAGGAGTTACACCGCCGCTGTCATCGACAAGCTACGCGCGGCGGGTGTCACGGCCATCGCGCTCGACCAGGCATTCGAGGGCGATCGCCCAGGGTCGGCGGCGCTCGCGGCCGCCATGAAGCGGTTTCCCAGGGTAGTAATCGCTCAGCGACTTACGGTGAATGACACCTTCGGATCGGAGGTAACCACGCTGAGCCCGCTCAATCCGGTTATCGCCAGCGCCGCGGCGCGCGTAGGCCTCGCGGACGTTGCGTGCGGGCAGACCGTGCAACTCGTCAACGTCTATAGTCTGTATTGCGGGCAGCCGCCGGCGGCAACGCTGGCTCAGGCGCTCTACGGCGTCGTGAAGGGGAAACCGAGCACGAGCGCCACCGACCAGTCTATCCGCCTTAACGTTCCCGGGCCGCCGCTCGGGGCGTCCATCCCATATTATTCCTATCGTACCCTGTACGATACGCCAGAATGCACGAGCCATGGCTATCACGTCAGCTGCCCCGATCATCCGACCGCCGATATATGGGATGCCTTGACGGGAAGCATTGTGCTTATAGGGCGTTCCGATCAATACGCGCCGGATCGCTTTGCCAACCCGTACGGCGGTGGCCGCCCAATTCCCGGCGTAGAGGTCCACGCGGAGGCGCTGAACACCCTGCTCGAGGACAACGCCCTGGTGCAGCCGAGTCCGCTTGACGGCATGATCTTGACCATCCTGGCTGCCCTGTGCATGGCGGCGCTCGCCACCGCGCTTAGCTTGTGGCTGGGCGTGATCGTGGGGCTGCTTGGCATGGTGGGGTATTACGTGCTGTCGGTCGTGCTGCTGGCGCGCCTGAATCTGGAACTGCGCGTGGCGGCGCCCGAGATCGCCATGGCCGTCTCGTTCTTGCTCGTGCTTGGCGCCCGTTTCGTGCTGGAGGAGCGCCAGAAGATGCGTTCGCGCGAACTGCTGTCGCGCTTCGTATCCACGGCCGTTGCCGGTGACCTGGTCGATGATTTGCGCGATCACGCGGCGGGTGAACGTCGTGCCATCGCCGTCATGTTCAGCGATATTCGCGGCTTTACGACCATTTCGGAAAACACCGAGGATCCGCACCTGATCATGGGCGCGCTACGCGAATACTTCAGCCGCATGGTGCCGATAGTGCTCGAGCATGGTGGGACGGTCGATAAGTTTATTGGCGACGGTATGATGGCCCTGTTTGGCGCGCCCAGCCACGTTGATAACCCGTGCCTCGCGGCGTTGCGCGCTGCTCAGGCTATGGTCGCCGCCATGCCGGAACTTAACAAACTACTCGCCGAGCGCCTCGGCGCCGACCTGCGCATCGGCGTGGGCATCAACTTCGGTGACGCAATCTTTGGCCTTTCGGGCGCCCCGAGCAAGCTTGAGTTTACCGCCATCGGCGATGCCGTCAATACGGCTGCTCGCCTGGAGCCGCTAACACGCGAAAAGCATTGCAGCATTGTGATCAGCGAGATGGTATACCGTGGATTGCCGGAAGACACGCGCCGAATGTTTCTGGATCTCGGGCCCATTCCCCTGAAGGGCAAGCAGAATGCCTTACAATGCTACGGCATCGGAGTCACTTCACCCGCGGTAATCTCGCGTGTCACAACGGCTGAGGGCCCGAGCGCGCCCGACCGAACGCCGGACATGCTCGGCGCGGCTATGGCGACACCTGAGGAGTAGCTAGCCGCCTGCTACGCTACCCCAGCGCGTCGCCGTATCGGAAGAGCGCGCGGCTCCCGCCCATTGCCCATCTAGCCTGGCCGATAGGTCAAAATGCGGGCCGCAGCGGCGCCAATATCCAGTCGCCGGTTTTGGCATACCAGGCTCGCTTGTCCCACCAATCACGCGCGATCTCGAACGAATTTGACATGTCAATCTCGAAAAGTCGTTCCATCTGCGCCGCGAAAGCCTCGTCGTAGACCTCGAGGTTGATCTCGTAGTTTCCCAACTGGCTGAGCCGATCCAGATTCGCGGTGCCGACCGTCGACCAAACCCCGTCAACGGTCATGGTCTTGGAATGATTCATGGCGTCTCGATAGCCGAATATGCGCACGTTATGCTCGAGCAGCCTGCTGAAGAAGCCGCGCGCGAGCCAATCCGCGGACACGTGGTTTGAAATCCACGGCACCAGAACCTGCACGTCCACGCCGCGAGCCGCCGCTTCAATCAGCGCGTCGCGCAGCGCCCCACCCGGGATGAAATAGGCGGTCGTGATGCGGACATGGCGCTCGGCACGCTCGATCGCGTCAACATACATGTCCCGGATCGGAAACAACAACCGGCGGGCATCGTTGGTGCGATGCTGCACGCGCGGCTGCACCCCACGCCGCAGTCGCCAGGCTATTTGCTCGGACCTGGGAGCGTGCCGGTTCCAGAAGTCGATATAGTCCTGCCCGAGCCGCGCCGCGTGGGAACCGCGCACGCGCACATGCGTATCCCTCCACTGCACTCTATACAGATCGCCGATATTGTAGCCGCCGATGAACGCCACGTCGCCGTCGATCACCAGCAGTTTGCGATGATCGCGCGCGTACTGGCGCGGATCCACCCATTGCCACGGCCGCCCGATCGAGCCGTAGCGAATGACATGAATGCTCGCCGGAAAATGCTTGAACGCGGCCGGGACGACCAGATTCGCGGGGCTATCGTATATCACATAGACGTCAACTCCCGCCGCGGCCTTCGCCGCGAGGCGATCCTTGAATTCCTGGCCCAGCGTATCCGCTTTCCAGATGTATGTTTCCAGCAAGATAGATCTTGAGGCGCCGTCTA
>JANWHV010000234.1 GCA_025450255.1 Chloroflexota bacterium
CCCGCGGATCGCTGAGCAGTTGCCGGGTATCGCCCTCGGCGAACACATGGACCGCCGCCGGCACGGTGAGATTCGCCACCACGCTGCCGCGATACACTTTGGCGAGGCTTCGCTCGGGGCTCGGCGGCAGAAGTCCGGCGTAACTGACCGCCACCGGCAATGTCGATCGCACGCGCAAGAGGCCGTTGTCGCCGATGTCTTGTGACCGCAACTGGATGAGTAGCTGGCCGCGCGCGGCGACCGTCGTCCGCCGCGTGGGCGCTGACCCGCCGCCGACCACGCTCAGCGCGATCGTCGCCGCCTTATCGTTCGGATTCAGCGCCATTACATAATCGTGCGCGCCGCCCGCCCCCGGACCCGGCAGATATGCGTCGCTGCTCAACGCTGGAATGCCGGACAGCACCGTGTACCCGCGACTCGCGCTGGATGTGGTGCGATCCTCGACCACCAGCCCACCCGATCCCGCGCTCGACATCACCATGGCGGAGGTCACGTTGTCCGGCACGCCTACCGCGGCCACGCTGAGCGGCTGTAGAAGAACCCTGGAGGGCGCCTGCAGCTTCCCGTGGCGGACGAATGAGACGTACGCGTTGACGCCATACGGGTTTGGATTGAGAATCGCCACGCGCTCTCGCTCGTCCTTGGAAACGCGCAATCGCGGTAAATACCAGGTGTTAGACGGGCCGCGAATACCAGCCGTGAGCGCCGATGCCGTCCCCTCCTCGGTCAAGCTGCCGTGGTACACCGTCCGTTCCGCCACTATCGGTACGTTGCTGTGGACCAGAGCGGCAAGTAAGTCCCCGATACCGGCGGCAAAGCTGGCGTCCAGCGTGCCGCGCCCGTTGGGCTGCACGTTCGTTACCGCATACACTCGGTGGCCGTCGGCGCGGATTAGCGTCGTCAACACCAGCGCGGTCTCCGCCCCTGGGTTGATGAACGCCAGGGTTTCGCGATCGTCCTGAAAACTCGATCCTTCCGCGAAATACCAGTAACGCTGCTCAACACCCGTCAAGGCGCCCGCCGGCTTACCCGCGTGTCTGGTCGCCGCGAACGACACCGGCGCGGCAAGGCGACTGCTGCTCGATGGCCGCGGTGCGCCTTTGTCCTGGCTGGCAGGCGCGCGCGCGCCGGCGTATGCTCCCTTGACGCTTAA
The DNA here is from genome assembly GCA_025450255.1 of Chloroflexota bacterium. The sequence continues at coordinate 1,154 of JANWHV010000234.1, forward strand.
AATACCAGGGCCTGGCAGCGCGGTGGGCACATAGAACGTGACCGGCGTCCAGGTCGCCGCCGGCGTATCGGTTGCTGTAACCGTGGCGGTGGCCGTGCTCGACGCGGTGCTTGTTGCCGTCCTCGTCCTGGTCAACGTTGCCGTGGGCGTGCGTGTATGTCGCGGCGCTGCCGTGGCCGTTTTCGATGGGCGAGGATTCGATGTCGGTTTCCTCGTGGGAGTGCGCGCGGGTGTATGGGTCACGCGCGGGGTATGCGTCGCCGTTGGCGTCCTAGTCGGTCGGGCTGTCGGCGCATGGGTCGCCGTGCTGCTGGGCCTGGCTGGCTTCCGCGTCGCCGCCGTCGTAGGCGTTGCCGTGCTCCTGGTCGTCGTCGCCGGAGTCGCCGTCCGCGTTGGCTTGCTGGTGGGTGTCGCGGTGGATCGCGCCGTAGCCGTACGGGTTGGCGTATTGGTGATCGTCGCGGTATGCGTGGGCGTGGGTGTCGAGGTGTGCGTAGGCTGTGGCGCGGGCGTGGCCAGGCCAGGCGCTAGAGCGACGATACTGAACGGGAACGAGCTGCCCACCGTCCTCCCAGACGCGTCCGCGAGCTGCCAGCGAGAGAAGTACGACTGCCCCTGCGTGAGCGCCGGCAGGTAGAGCGGCAGCGTGATTCTGCCGCCGGGCGGCACATCGGGCACACTGAAGCCGCCAGGTAGGTTGAATAAGGGGCCCGAAATGCGCTTGATGCTGAACTTGCCGCTCCAGGTCGAGGTGCCGGTGTTTCGCACGCGCATCATGGCAACCACCGGAGCGCCGCTATTGACGAACACGCGCGGCGCCTCGTCCAACGCGGCGCCGTCGTGAACATAGCGCGCCACTTGAGAGCGCACCATGGTCAACAAACGATAGACATTGGCGCCAGGACAATCCGTGAAGTTCAGATCGCGGTGTCCGGCGATGTCCGGAAACGTCGTTCCATTCTCGGATGAGGTTGTCAGCGGATCGATGCCGTAGCGGTTCGACAAGTCTACGAGCAGTCCGATGAGCGCGTGGATCATCGGCTGCGATGGCTGCGCCGCGTTGTAATCGCCAATCAACGAGATGCCTATCGAGCCGTAATTGTAGTGCTCGGTGTGGCCGCCGACCACCTCATCCCCTCCGGCCCGCCCCTGGTATACATGGCCTTGCGCATCGATCAGATAGTTGTAGCCAATGTCTCCCCAGCCTCGGTCATAGGTGTGGAACGACCAGACGCTTTGCACATCGGCGATCGAGCCGTTGGGACCTGGCGGCTCCGCCGTATGATGCACGACAAGGTGGAATGCCTGCTGGTAGAACGGGATCCACCCTGGGCTGCCGTCGCCGTCCGGGCTTCCCCATGCCGTCCGGGCAATGATTGTTGGCGTCTCCGGCGCGGTCATGGTCGCGGTCGCGCTTGGTGTCGCGGTCGCCACTACGCGCGTGGCGCGATTTGTTTTGTCCGTCGTCATCGCCAAACCCGGCGCGATTCCAACGAATGCGGCACTACATGCGCGCGCGGCGCAAGGGCTCGCGCTCCGCGCGGTTGGGCCGATCGTGGCGTGAGCGCGGAGCAAGCTGAGACGCAATGGCCGCGTCGCGCGTGAATTTGGCGGAACCATGAAGCGCAGTACGGCGCTCGTTCCGTCGCTCTCGATCGGCCCAACCGTGAATTCACCCGGTCGATCGCGATCGCCTGGCTCTTCAAGGCTGAGCGCACGCCAACCCGCCGCCGCGCGGAGGCTAATCCGAACGATGCCGCCGGACAGTGACCCCGCGATGCCAAATGAGCGCATCTGCCGCCCACCCGCTGCATACGACACATCGACGTATCCGCCGGACGGATCCACGCGCATCGAGTCAGGCGTACCGCTGATGCCGTGCGCTTCAAGCACCTTTGGCGCGATGGGCACCACCTGGAACGCGGCGATCGGGAGTGGATTGGCGAGCAAACGTGGTGGCGTTCCAGGTGGCTCAGGTACCGCGGCCTCGGTTCCGTGGTGCTGGCTGAGAAGCGCCGCGATTGCGATGAGCAGAGCGACTGCGAGGAGCGCGCCAACTTGAAATTTGCGCCCCACCAGCTCTCCTCTCGCCTCCAGGCGTGCTCAACCGCACCGCCGCATTGTACCGCGCGCGGCCAGATCTGTCAGGGAACCTGAGGTATGCACACTCCTCGTGGACACAACCGCCCATCGGCGGTTATGCCGTAAAGGCACCACCGCGATCTGCTCGCTCCTTTTCAGTGTTTGGACTATCAATTCCCATGCCCCAGCGATCCGCGCGCGCTCTTGCCAACCAGTATGGCCTGGGCGCGCCGCGCCCGGATATGGCGCGCAAGAGATCCTCACGGGCCGCGCGTTGGCTTCGCCGCGTTATCCTCGGCTTGCTCGCGGCGTCTCTCATCGTGCCGTTTGCCATGGCCATGGTGTCCTCACCGGTCAACATGGAGGCATCGACGGCGCCGAGTAGCAGCGAGATCGTTTATGGCAGTCCTGACGAGCCGGACTCGCTGAACCCTCTCCGCACCCAAACCGACATCGGCAGGTTGATAGATAGTGCTGTTTTCGACGGCATGCTGCGCGTCGATAATCACAACACGTTGCTTCCGGGCCTCGCCACGTCATGGTCCTCGTCGAAGGATGGTAAAACCTGGACATTCCACCTGCGCCATGGCGTCCGTTGGGCCGATGGGAAGGAACTTACCAGCACCGATGTGTACTACACCTACCTTGCTATTACTGATCCTAGCAATACCGTGGCGACCACCCAGGGCTGGGACCAGATCGACGCGGCGCATACGCCAAACCGTTACACGGTCGTTTTCCACGTGCGGCGTCTCCTGGCGCCCTGGCTCCGCGCCGTCGGCACGACGGCGATCCTGCCAAAACACACGCTATTTACCCGCACGGACTTCAATAACGGGCCGTTCGACAGCTTGCCGTTCGGAACCGGGCCGTACCGTGTTACGCAATGGCTGCCGAGCCAGTCGATTACCTTGCAGGCCAATACCGCATCATGGCGAGGCGCGCCTCGCTTCCACAAGCTTGTGGTGCGGCTGTATCCGGACCAGGCACACGTGCTAAGCGCTTTGCGGTCCGGCGAGATCCAGATTGCCGCGCTGAATCCGCGACAGGTGCCGTACGCAAAGCAGTTTTCCGGCGTCGCGGTGCTCGAGGCGCCCGGCGCCACCTGGTATCACGTGGACGTGAAACAGTGGAGCTTCCTGCGCGAGCAGGCAGTGCGTCAGGCACTGGACTTCGCGACGCCCAAGGACGAGATCCTTCGCCTCGTGCCTGGCGGCCATGGACAGCTTGCCGCGTCCGATACCGCGCCGGCGGCAGGACTATACTACAACCCGTCCGTGCCGACACATCCGTACGACCTGTTGCGCGCCGCCGAAATACTTGCGTCGGCCGGGTTCGTGCCCGGCGCGCACGGCATCTTGCAACGTTGTCGGCCCCATTGCGAGCAGCTACGGATTACCTTGTGGAGCATTGCCGAGGACTACTTTGGCACCCGCATAAACCAGTTATTGCAACAGTCATGGCAGCGCATCGGCATTGCCGTGGCATTGCGCACCGCTCCCACCGGGCGGATCTTTGGCCCAATTGGGCCCCAGTTCACGCACGACGCGACGGGTATCACCTATGCCTGGACGAACGGCGGCGACCCGGACGATCGCTTCTACTGGAACAGCGCTTTCATTCCGCGGACCCAGTCCGCCGCGGGTGGCAATGACGTGGCGTACTTCTTCCCATTTGCCTTCCAAAGCCGGATCGACGCCCTGACGAATCAGGGAGTTCTTACTACCGATCCCCTGCAACGCACCATGGTCTACCACAAAATTCAATCACTTCTGGCGAACCAGGTTCCCGTGATTTTCCTGTACTGGCAGAACGTGATCATCGCGGTGCCCAGGGATCTCCATGGCGTCACGCCAAGTGCCTATGCGCCGCTCTTCGCGAATGTGGAAAGCTGGCACTAGACCATGGAACCCTGAAGCATTCGCCGGCGGTTCTTAAGCCGGTCACGCCGCCGAAACGGTAATCCGCGATCCGCCGGGACCCTTTGATACTTCCACGTGTATGTCAAATTGGTCCTTCAGCTCGTCGATGTGCGTGACGACCAGGATCTTCTCGAAATCATCGGCAATCGCGCTGATAGCCTCTACCAATCGATCGCGCCCCTGCGCGTCCTGGGTGCCAAAGCCCTCGTCTATCAGCAAGAAGCTCAAATCGGCGCCGGCCCCGCGCGCAAGCAACTTTGACAGTGCGATGCGAATGGCGAAGTTGATGCGGAACGCCTCACCGCCGCTGAACATCTCGTATGAGCGCGTGCCCATCGAGTCCGCGATTTTGATCTCCAGCGTCTCGATCGCCCGTCCACTCGTTCCTGCCCGCTGCGTAGCGAATTTGACCTGGGTGCTGTTGTCTGTCATGCGTGCCAGTAGCTCGTTGGCGTCCTGCTCCAGCTCCGGCAACGCGTTCTCGATCAGCATGGCCTGGATGCCGCGCTTGCCGAATATCACCGCAAGTTCCTTATGCGCCCATGCCTGGCGCTCCGCCTCCGCGAACTCCCTGGCCAAACTCGCTCGTTCTACTGCACGCCGCCGCGCATCCTCAAGCTGCCCGCGCAGGCCGCCGAGACGCTGCTGCAAGGCCGCTTCGGCGGCGCGCCGTCGCTGCAACTCTCCACGCTGATCCTCGAGCGCATGCCGTAGGGCCGGTAGCTCGGCTACGGTCGCGCGCAAAGGCTCCTCCTCGCGCGCCAGGCGTTCGCGTTCCTCGCTCAGCGCCGCCAGCCTGGTGGTCGCCACTGACTGGTCGACGGCGCTCGCCTGCAAGTCGGCGCGCGCCTGATCCAGCGTCGCTAGCCGCGCTTCAGCCGGCAGTAGGGTACGAATACTTGTCGCCATCGCGCTATGCGCCTCGCGGTTATAGCCCAGCGCGCCTTGCCGCTCCTGGAGCACCGCGGCAGCGGCGCGGGCCTCGACGGCGAAATCGCCCAGCCGCAAGCGCTCCACTTTCCGCGTAATCTCGTCGTTCAACGTGCCGAGTTGCTCGCATTGAGCGCGCAGGGTGCGCGCCTTTTCCACCAGCTCAGCTTCACGCCTGCCGGCGGCATGCGCCTCGGCAATCCGCGCCTCCGCCTTATCCAGCGCGGCCTTCGCGGCCTGCTGCTCTGCCGTGAGTTCCTCCTGGCGCCGCTTCGCCTGGGCGGCCTGATTCTTGCACTCCATGCCGTCGCGCGTCGCGGCATCGTGCGCCTCCACGCGGCGTGCCTCGTCGAGCGCGACGCCGCAGGTTGGGCAGACGGCGCCGGCCGCTCGCAACTTGCGGATTCGATCGCGCAGTTCTTCCATACGCGCCTGAAGGCCGGTAATAGCGCCCCGAGTATTGCCCAGCTCCTCGGTTATTTGGCTGAGCCGCGCGGCGAGCTGTTCGCGCTCCGTTTCAGTCGCGGCCAGGCAGCCCACACGCTCGCGCACCCGCGGCAACTCGTCATCGAGGGCGCGAAGCGCCGCGGCCGCCGCCGATGCCTGATCGAAAGTCTTGCGCGCCGCCTTGAGTTCCGCCTGTAGTCGCGCCTCTTCGGCGGCAATCGTCATGCCGTGCTCCGCCACGCGCGCGTCCAACGCGCTCGCCTCCACAAGCACGGCGGCCATGCGGTCATTCTCCAGGCGGGCAACCCGCAGGCGCGCGACCTGCTCGCGCAGGTCCTGCTCGTCCGCCAGTAATGCCTCGGCGCGCGCGCCATTGGCAATTGCCGCGTCGAGTCGCGTCCGCGCGTCCGCCTCCTCCCGCTGGATCGCACGTAAACGCTCGCCCAGTCGCATGAGCGTTTCCTGCACGCCAACCAATGTCTGCACGCGCCGGTCCAGTTCGGCAACCCTGCCTTCAGCCGCTTCGCGTTCGTGCCTTGCGCCGGCTTCCTCGACTTCGGTCGCGCGTAGCGCCTCTTCCAGGGCCGGCACGCCCGCGAG
>JANWHV010000235.1 GCA_025450255.1 Chloroflexota bacterium
TAGCGGTGCCCGAAACCTGGACCGCCGCTGAAATCATGGAGTATTTGCGCGCGACAGCAGCCGACATCGACGTTATCCATTACATTTTCGTCGTCACCGACCTGGCCACGGAGTCACTGGTCGGCGTACTCACGCTTCGCGACTTGATCCTGGCCGCGCCTGACGCGCGCGCATCCGAGTTTATGACTCGCGATCTGGTGACGCTGCACCTGGATCACGATGAGGAGCACGCGGCGAAGCTGATAGCCAAATACAATCTCTTTGCCGCGCCGGTGGTGGACGATGATGGGCGTCTCAAGGGAATCGACACTGTGGACGATGCACTTGACATCATCCTGCCGACTGCCTGGAAGAAAAGCCTGCCAAGGCTGATTGCCTGAATGCACGCACGCCATGGAAAGGCGTCAGTGCCGGCGGCGTTACGCCGCTGCATCGAACCGCCGGAGGGCAATCTACTAGCCGGGCGGCGATACTCTGAGATGCGTTATCAACGCCCTGCAACGAGAAAAGTCTTCCACGTAGGTTGCGAACACACCGTGCTCGCGGTCTACGTGGAAGACGATACCGCGAGTGATCCCAGTGGCACCAAAATGAAGGAGTTTCCGGGAAACTCGACTCGACCCGACTAGAGCATAATTTGTCCACCAAGCGCGACATTGACGGTCGCGTTACTCAGGCCGCTCGCGGAGCTTGCGGCCAATAGCGATGAAGCCTGGACGGTAGTGGAGAACGGGGCCGTACCCGGCCTGGTTACCACTGTCGCGGCAATCCGCATGGTGCCCCACCGCTGCGTTGGGCTAAAGACATAGGTGACGTTCTCCGGGAAGCCGATGCCGACGGTCAGCCTGATTTGGCCGAGTAGCGAGCCTTTCGGCACCGTGATCGTGTAATCCAGCTCCTGTACGGCGCTTGCGTCCGTTTGCAGGGTCGAGACTACATCCACGATGGCGCCATTTATCACCAGGACCGGGTCGGATCGACAGCCCCGAGCAGCGTCCGCGGGTTGCACCGCCATCGAGCCGGCCAGCAGCCCGATCGCCAGCAGCGCCCCAAAAAGGGCGGTGCGGCGAGTGCTTGTAAACATTGTCATGTCGAAGAATCGCTTCCTTTCGCAAATCAAATACAACAGGAAATGGTCCTGCAAATACATCCTATGACGATTGATGTTCCTGGACAGTACCCAAACGGGTAACGTCGACTACCCAAATGGCTACTGCTTGTGTCTATAGACCTCGCGTATACTCGCACCATGAGGCTGTTCTTCATGGATACGTGCGCGCTCTCGGCGTGAGCGCGCGCGATTGCAGAGGGTTCGAGAATTGGCGCTGCCGAAGGGCGGCGGGATGGCGCGAATGATGCTGCCACAACCCGGTGTGGCCCTGGCCACGGCCGGCCTTGCCGCTGTCAGCTTGACCGCCACGGTATTTCGCGAGTCCGCGCAACAGGGCGGCGCCCCATTGCCGACCATCGCTCTCGCGTTGGGGCTTGCCGCGGCTGTTACGGCGAGCTACCGCTATCCGATTCATATCCGGCATCAAACAAAGGTATGCCTCTTCACCCTCGCCTATTACCTGTTGGCCGTACTGGTGCCACCGGCGATCGCGGGGGCGGCCGCGGGGCTTGGAGCCCTTTGCGGTGAGCTTGCCGTGCGGCGGACGAGCGGCACCTTCGTGAGCGACATCGTCACGGAAACCGGGCGTCGCGTACTTACGGTGGTGGTGAGCGCGGTCGTCGCTCAGGTGGTCGCACAGTCCATGTCCTTGACGTTGGCCCTGGTTGCCGCTGCCATGACGATGGCCCTTTTCGATACCGTGACTCTGCCCCTTGTCCTGGCGCCGATGGGTAACGATTCACCGTTCCACGTGTTAATGGCCACGTCGCGCACAATCGCCGTGCCGGAGGGCATGCAATATTGTGCTGGCTTGATCGGGGCGCTGGCCGCGGCGCGGGATACGTGGATCCTCTTATTGCTCGTAGTGCCGATGGGGTTGGTATACAAGGCCTTCAAAGTCTTGAAGGAATTGCAGGAGGGGACCAGGCAACTGCTCGAAAGCATGGCGGACGCGGTTGACTTACGCGACACCTACACAGGAGGCCACTCGCGGCGTGTAACCGAGTACAGCGCGGCGATCCTGCGCAAGCTTGGCCTGCATGGCCCAGAGGTAACGCTCATTGTGGCAGCGGCGCGTGTGCACGATATCGGCAAGATTGGCATTCCCGACGCGATCTTGAACAAGACGGGTCGTCTTACCGATGCCGAACGCCTGGAAATGGAAGCTCATTCCGTGTATGGCGCCAACTTGCTGAAGCGATACCCTGACTTTGCCAGGGGTACGGCTATCGTGCGGCACCACCACGAGCGGTGGGATGGCGGCGGTTATCCTGATGGGCTGAGCGGCGCGAATATTCCGTTCGGAGCGCGCGTAGTCGCGGTGGCTGATAGTTACGACGCAATGACAAGCGATCGGCCATATCGCTCAGGCATGAGCGTTCAAGGCGCGACCGATATTCTACGAGAAGGGCGCGGGAAGCAATGGGAGGCTACTATTGTCGATGCCCTGCTTCGCGCCGTCGCCGATGGCTCGCTCATCACGTGCGCCGAGGCCACAAGGCAGACCGCCGATGTAGTGGCGTAAATAGTACCTGCCTATTTTATGGTGAACTGCACCGAGCCGACAACATTTGTGCCGACTTCGACCAGGCATCGCCACTGGCCAGGCTGCAACGGCCCATAGATGTACGCGAACTTCACGCCGCCGCTCGCGGTGACGGGCTGGGTATAGTAGTCGCCCGGAGTCGAGAGCTTCTGAAAATGGTAGACCATCGTGGTGCCGGACGGCACGCTGGGGAGTTCCGACACGCAGAAAACCTGGCTCGTATCGGATGGGATTGTTGTCAGGGGATTGGACATCGAGGCGCTGATATTGGCGACGACTTGCCCGGCGGCCGGCCGCGGCGTGCTGGTCGGCGCGGCATGCGACGGACGATGGCCTTTAGGAGTCGGCTGCACCGAATGCGTCGGCGTCGCCTGAATAACAGCAGTGGCCGTGGATGTGGCAATTGCCGCATCCACGCTGTTGTGCAGCTTGCGGAATATGGCGCTACTGGTCAGAAAAAAACCTGCCGTGAGGAGCAGGAGGAGGCACAGACTCACGAGGACACTATATCGACTTTGTGTCATAGCGAAGAAAGCGTACAGGGGGCACCCTGAAAAGTCAACTGGCTAGGCGCCCCGACCAGGCGATAGTGCCGCGGTCGCAACCGCGATACCTTTACGGTATGGAGATTGCCTGGCTGTGAATTGGCATGGAGTTTCATGGAACGCACGGAACCTCACTACACGTTGACCTTTGACGGGGGCTCGAAAGGTAACCCAGGCCGTGGCTACGGGAGCTATGAGATCCGCGCCTGTGACGACCGTTTTCGGGTGGAGCGCCTGGAATATGGCGACAACATGACCAATAATGAAGCAGAGTACCAGACATTGATCGCTGGACTGAACGATATCCTGGCGACTCTGCGGAAGGTAGACAAGGATCCCAAAGCCTACCGTGTTCGCGTACGCGGGGACAGCCAGCTTGTAATACGGCAGCTAAACAACGAGTATAGGGTCCGGCACGCGGGGATGCAGCAGCTTTACGCGCGCGCGAAAGCGGCGGCTGAAAATTTTCAGTCGGTTCAATTCATCTGGCACGCGCGTGCCAACAGCGTACGAACGCTGGGCCACTGAATGGTAGAATGAGAGGGCGCCGGCGCGGATAGTTTTGCGCGCGGTCGGGAGCGTGGAAATGGACGAGACTCTGGACGGGTGGCTTGACGCGCTGGCGTCGCAGTCCGCGACACCAGGCGGCGGCGCCGCCGCGGCACTCCTGGTTGCAACGGGCGCGGCACTTGTGGAGATGGCATGTGGGCTCACCCTTGGGCGCGAAAAGTTCAAGGATGTTGAAGCATTGATGATCGCGACTCGATCCGCGGCGGGCGATCTGCGCGCCAGGGCGGATCGCCTGCGTATTGAAGACAGCGCCGCGTTCGACGAGGTTTCCGCCGCTTAGGGGGTGCCGCGCGGCAACCCAGAGGAAAAGACCTTTCGCACGGCGCGTATTCAACAGGCGCTCCGCCACGCGACCGAGGTCCCGCTGCAAAGCACCGAGACGGGTGTCGAGGTTCTGGAGCGGGCGGCGGCAATTGCCGCGAGCGCCAACCCCAATGTCATAAGTGACGTTGGCGCGGGCGCGCTTTCGGCACGGGCCGGCGCCGAAGCCTCCGCGTTGAACGTCCGTATAAATCTCGTCGTCATCAAGGATGAGGAGTACAAGACCGATCGCGCCGCCGTGCTGGGCGACCTGCTGAGGCGCGCTGCTATCGCGACTGACACCGTGCTCGCGGCCGTACACGCCGCGATCGACCGGTAGCGGCATGGTGGCGCCTCCCTTTGGCGGGCCGATGCCAGGCATCCGGCGCCTCGATCCCCAGTTGGCCGCGCGCATCGCCGCCGGCGAGGTAATTGAGCGGCCGGCATCCGTGGTCAAGGAGTTGCTGGAAAACGCCCTGGATGCCGGCGCCTCCACGATCAAGGTTGAGATCGATGGCGGTGGACTCGATCGCATTCGCCTGGCGGACAACGGTTGTGGCATTGCGGCGCACGAGCTCGATCTCGCCTTTGAACGCCATGCGACGAGCAAACTGGCGACGCTGGACGACCTTGAGGCGATCGCCACCCTTGGTTTCAGGGGTGAAGCCTTGCCAAGCATCGCGGCCGTCTCGCGCGTGTCGGTGCGGACCATGCGCGCCGGTGACGGCGTGGGCGCGTGCATGACCATCCAGGACGGGGAGGTCGTCGATCGGCAGCGTCTCGGCTTACCGTTCGGCACCACGATTGACGTGACGGATCTGTTTGAGAACCTTCCCGCGCGGCGCAAATTCCTCAAGGGGCGGCAGGCGGAGTCGGGCGCCGCGCAACTGGTCGTACAGCAATACGCGCTGGCCAATCCGCATTGCGCCATGTCCTTGACCACCGATGGGCAGACGGTTTTCAGCACGTATGGCGCGACGGGGTTGCGCGATGTGCTGGCGTGTCTGTATGGGCTGGACGTGGTTGATAATCTGGTGGAGCTTGGCGGGGAGCGGCACGGCATCCAGGTGCGTGGATTCGTGAGCCGTATCGGCCACACACGAGCAACGCGCAGCCATCAATCATTCTTCGTTAACGGTCGCTGGGTACGAAACCGCGTGCTGAACGTTGCGCTCGCGGAGGGCTACCACAGCATGTTGATGGGCGGCAGACATCCCGTGGCGGTCATCCTCCTTGAGATCCCTACCGATGAAGTTGACGTAAATGTCCATCCGGCCAAGACCGAGATACGCTTCCTGCGCGAGCGTGAAGTCTTTGGCGCCATTCGACATACCGTAAACCTGGCGGTGGCGACCGGCCAGTCGATTATCCAACCGGCGCAAACGCCGGCTCAGGATTCCGCTGACGAAACTGTGCAACTATCATTACTTGAAACACTGCCAGGCGAGGCGCCGCCCGATGACGGCATCGTGGCGCCGGCCCGCGCCCTTCCCGCGCTACGTGTGCTCGGCCAGGCCGGCTCGCTGTTCATCATCGCGGAGGGCCCCGACGGCGTGTACATGGTTGACCAACATGCGGCGCATGAACGGGTGCTCTACGATGATTTGCTTGCTCAGGTGGATGCCCACGCGGCCGGCCTGCAGCCGCTGCTGGAGCCGCTGCTGGTGGACCTGGGCGACGCCGAAATGGATGCCCTGGTAGCGTGCGCCGAGCTTGTGCGGAGCCTAGGTTTCGACGTCGAGCCGTTTGGCGATGCAACGTGCGTGGTTCGGGCGGTGCCGGCAATGCTGGCCGGCGTCTCCACCGCGGAGTCGCTGCAAGCGCTGCTCGCCGATCTCGCGTCGGGGAAGGAGCAAGCGGATCTACGCGATCGATCACTTGCCACCGTGGCATGTAAGGCGGCGGTGAAGGCTGGACAGACACTATCGCTGGAGGAGATGCGGTTTCTCGTGCAGCGTCTTGAAACGACGAGCCGGCCCCGTACATGCCCGCATGGCAGGCCGACCATGATCTTGCTGAGCACGTCCGCCCTCGAACGCCAGTTCGGAAGACGATAGGGAAAGCGGGCCAGGATCACCGGCCGGCGAGTATTCAGTTGAGCCGTTCCGCGTTCTGTTCGACGTTGGCTTCCTGGCGCGCCCGGAAAATCCGTACCAGCCGCATCATTGAGACGTTCTCGGCGACCGCCCAGATCGAGCAGAGAAATATAATCGCCCCAACTCGCGTGACGATCAGACCCAGGCTCACGGCCGTCAGGATCAGCACCATAAGCAGCGTGCTTACCGGCGCCGCGAGGGCCAGGAAAAACGCATTCCGGCCGAGAAGCTTCCATTCCATCTTACGCACCAGAAGCGGCCAGGCGTAGGATCCGGTCATCGCCCAGAGCGCGGTCAGGATAAGGATCAACAGCATGATAAACGTGCCGACAAGCGAGTGTACCGTCGAGTAGAAGCGGAAGTTGAGCACCAATATTGCCGCGGTCCCTGCTTGTACCCCGAGCAGGATCCAGCTTCGCCGGGCAAACGCGCGCATGCCGATCCAGTAATCGCTCAGCGCGGAACGCTCGTCGTCGTCGCACATGTTCCGCACGAAGTAGAAGAGCCCAGCGATCGCGGGACCGGCGAACAAGATCGTCACGATTGCGGCGGCGAAGAGCTTGACGCCGGCCCCTCCCGGCGCGACGCTGCCCACCAGCAGGCCCACGGCCGCGCCGGCAAGCGCCTGCACCGTCACCGCCAGGTTTAGCAGGATAAGCGAGCCTAAATGCTCGTAGAACCCGCCGAACAGGCGCTTGGCGTAACTGCGTTCAATCGTGATGGCGTCACTGGTTTCGAGCAGGGGATCCCGCTCAAGATCGTCCCAGAGCGAATCGCTGGACACCGTGCGTTCCGGCGATTCGGGCACGCCATCCTTTACCATCATGAGATCTCCTTGGGAACCGTGTTGGACCGCCGGTGGCGGCGCGGATCCAGTGCTAGACGAATCATAGTACGGCTTTGCGGCGTACCAGGCCAATGAAAGCACTGTTCGGGCAGCGCTTCCGGGTGCGCGAAAAACCGCTTGATACATATGCTCAAATGCTTGAGAAGCATACGATCCTCGCTCGACGGCTGTGCGGGCAGGCCCCACAGCCAGGCATCGCCAGTCTCTACCGTGAGCACATCCTCTTTCCCACGCCGCGCGACGACAAGGTGTAACTGACCATCAAGCGTACCTTCCTCATCTGCCACGCTATAACCGCGTCCCAGTAAGCCGCGCAGATAGCCGCTAAGTTGCAAGCGGTTCACGCGCGCGCGCGCCGATCGGCGGGCCGTGGCCCGCGCTGCGTCAAGGAATCAGCCTTTGAACCATTCATCTTATCGCTCAAGTGCTTGCTGAAGGTCATAGAGCAAGTCGTCTATGTCCTCAATGCCAACGGAGAGGCGCACCAGCCCATCATGTACTCCCAGTTCGTCTCGTCGCGCAAGCGGTAGAGAAGCATGTGTCATGGATGCCGGGTGCTCCGCGAGCGACTCCACGCCGCCCAGACTCTCGGCAAGCGTGAATATCTTGAGGCGCTCCAGCATCTGTCCCGCCGCCGCCAACCCACCCTGTAGTACGAATGACAACATGCCGCCGAATCCCCGTTGCTGGCGGCGCGCTGTCTCGTGGTCAGGGTGGCACGGCAGGCCAGGGTAGTGTACCGTGGTCACTTCTGGGCGCTCGGACAGCCACGCGGCAACGCGGTTCGCGTTCTCTTCGTGCGCCTTCATGCGTACCGCCAGAGTCTTGACGCCACGCAACACGAGCCAGCAGTCCAGCGGGCCCGGCACCGTGCCGGTGGCGTTTTCAAGATAGCGCAGCCGGTCCGCCAGATCGTCGTCATTCAACAACACCGCGCCACCGACCACGTCGCTATGGCCGCCGAGGTATTTCGTCGAGCTGTGCA
>JANWHV010000236.1 GCA_025450255.1 Chloroflexota bacterium
ACAACGTGGGCGCCGACCTGGTCGACGGTGAGTTGGCGCTTGTGACGATGCCAAAAGAGCCGAAGACTGAGGACGAAGCTGTTCTGGCGGAGTCCGAATCGTAGCGCCTGGGTCGATGCAAACCGTGAAGGGCTCTCGGGGACACTCCCGAGAGCCCTTCACGCTAATAATGCGCATGCACGGTCATGTGTCTCCGGCGCCCTTCACGGCATAGTTGAACACTCCAAACGTACGCCGAGGTGCTGCGGAAAGGATCCGGTTACGAATGGCCAAACGTCGAACATCCTATGTGTGCCAGCAGTGCGCGAGCCAATTCCCCATGCAGTACGGCCGATGCCCCAGTTGCGGCGCCTGGAATTCGCTCGTAGAGACACTACAGGATATGCCGCAATCGTCTGAAGGGCGGCCGGCGCGACCCGGACAGCCAGGGCGGGCGGTCCGCCTGGCAAGAGTGTCGACGGACAACTGGGCTCGGCTGCACGTGCCGATAGCCGAGTTGAACCGCGTCCTCGGCGGTGGTATCGTGCCCGGATCGCTGGTCCTTATCGGCGGCGATCCGGGCATCGGCAAGTCAACGCTACTCCTGCAGCTTTGTACGATGCTTGCGACCAGCGGGCGAGTACTCTACGTCACCGGCGAGGAATCGGCGGAACAGGTGAAGCTGCGCGCCGATCGCCTGGGCGCCGTGCCGGACGACCTCTATCTGCTGGCCGAGGTCGATATTGAGACAATACTCTCGGTGATGCAGGACATACAGCCGGCACTGGTGGTCGTGGACTCGATCCAAACCATGCAAGTAGGCGATATCGAGTCCGCTGCCGGCAGCGTGTCACAGGTGCGCGAGAGCACGGTGCGCTTGATGCATGCAGCGAAGTCCACCCAGATACCGGTGGTTATTGTCGGGCACGTGACCAAAGAGGGCGCGATTGCCGGGCCGCGCGTGCTCGAACACATCGTGGACACGGTGCTGTACATGGAAGGTGAGCGCTTCCACGCCTACAGACTGCTGCGAAGTGTGAAGAATCGCTTCGGATCCACCAACGAAGTCGGTGTGTTTGAGATGCGTGACGACGGCATGGCGGAGGTGGCGAATCCGTCCGCCGTGTTCCTGGCGGAGCGTGGCGAACAAAGCCCCGGCTCCGCGGTCGTGGCGACGCTCGAGGGGTCACGGCCCTTGCTCGCCGAGATCCAGGCGCTCGTCAGCGCCACTACCTTCAGCCTGCCGCGGCGAACCTGTACCGGACTTGACCTGAACCGCCTGCATCTGTTGCTCGCGGTGTTGGGGAAACGGGCGGGCTTGCCGCTGCACACCTATGACGTGTATAGCAGCGTCGTTGGCGGCCTGCGGCTGGGCGAGCCGGCGGCGGACCTGCCGCTGGCGCTGGCAATTGTCTCCAGCTATGCCGATACCACGGTTCCCGGCGAGATGGCTGCCTTCGGCGAGCTTGGGCTGTCAGGAGAAGTTCGAGGCGTTTCGCGTGCCGGCGAGCGGTTGGCTGAAGCGGCAAAATTGGGCTTTACGCGGTGTATGATGCCCGCGACGAGTCAACGGTCACTGCGCGGAAAGATACCCGAGGGTATCGAGGTGATCGGCGTGAGCACGTTGCGCGACGCCTTACGCTCGATTATGCCGTCTGGACGGCGCGAGCGCCCTGAACATCGGTCCTCGGGCAAAGAGGCCGAGTAGCAAGATCTCCTCACGTCCGCCGCGACAGCAGGCGCAACGTCACCCAGCGTCCTCAGGGTCGGCGGCGACGTGGTTTCCGGTGCTGGACAGCGGTACCGACAACGAGTCGGCGTCACGGCCGGCTGCGCCGTGGTTTCCGAGGCCAGGCAGTGGGGGCGCCACGGGCTCGGCGTCAGGGTCGGCAGCACCACGTGTATCCGGATCGACACGATCCAGGGAGGCGGCCTCTTCTGTGGCAACAGCCGCCTCGGCCGCCAGGCGCCGTTCTTGATTGAGACGCTTCCAAGCCGTGCGATCTCGGCAACTGCTCGTACGGCCGCGCGAAGATTCGTGGCGGATGCCTTACCACTTCGACGTGGAAAATGGTGAACGCCGACCTCGCGAATCTCGGCGCCCGCCTGCTTCGCTCGATAGACAATCTCGGTGCTGATCAGAGCGCCGCGCGATTCGAGGGTAAAGCCCTTTAGCATGCTCGTGCGCATCAGCTTGAAACCGCAATTGACGTCTCGGGTTTTGACGCCAAACAGCAGGCGGACTATCAATTTGAACCATACGCCTAGAAATCGCCGGTAAAAAGGGTCATTCCTGCGCAGTCTGTACCCGAGCACGAGATCGTAACGATCGTCCCATTGGATCAGTCGCTCAAGCTCGATGGGATTGAACTGGCGATCCGCGTCGACGAACAACGTATATTGCATCGTGGCGTTATTGATACCGCTACGCCAGGCACTACCATACCCCTGGCTCCTGGCATGGTGAATTACGCGGACGGCGGCATGCGTCGACGCCAGCTCATCGGCAATTCGGCGGGTTGCATCCGTGCTGCCGTCGTCGACGATGATTACTTCGAACGACGGCGCGGCGTCGCTCAGGGCCTCAAGCGTCGTCTCCACGACGTGCGCGAGGTTTCCCTGTTCGTTTCGCGCGGGCAGCACCGCGGAAATGCCGCGGATGGGCGATGCTCGCCGTGGCGGCGCGGCGCTCATCGGCGGAAAATCCGTGGTTGTCGGCCCATATGGGTATTATATGGCCATGCTATGCCGCCATGTCCAGCAACGCGCGGAACGTTGACACAGCCAGTGCCGTCCGTTACCATTCGTCTGACGCGGAGCGTTCTGGCCCCCGGAGGGATGTCCGAGTGGTTTATGGTGGCTGTCTTGAAAACAGCCGTGCGCAAGCACCGGGGGTTCGAATCCCTCTCCCTCCGCCATTCCTGTCTTGGGCCTACGGAGAGGTCGCATAGTGGCCTAGTGCGGCGGTTTGCTAAACCGCTGTAGGAGAAATCCTACCGAGGGTTCGAATCCCTCCCTCTCCGCCGCATCCCGTGGCCACACAGGTTTGGCGGCACTCCAGGCGGCGACCGTCCGCTACCCACCTGACCGATTCGCGCTTATGAGGCGCCATACACGGATCCATTAGGCGCGCCAGGTCATCAGGCCGCCGGCCCAGGTGAGGCCCGCGCCGAAACCAACCATGAGCAAACGGTGGCTATCCAGCACTTTACCGCGTTCAACGCATTCGGCCAGGGCAATCGGTATGCTTGCGGCGGACGTGTTCCCATATTCCTCGATGTTGCTAAGCATCCGGTGTTCGGGCACGTCCAAACGCTTGGCGGCGGCGGCTATTATGCGCTGGTTTGCCTGATGCGGGATCAGCCAGTCAATGTCGTTGACGGTAAGACCTTCTTCCCGCAGTACGGCCTCCGTCACCTCTACCAGCACGCGGACGCCAAACTTAAAGGTTTCGGGTCCATTCATGCGCACACCGCCAGGCGTCCGGTTGGTTGGCTCGGGAACCATGCCGTTGTACATGACGAGCAAAGGGCCGCCCGAGCCATCGGATCCGAGGACGAAGCGCGGCAGCGGCCCACTTACGGCCCCTCGGGACATCACCACGGCGCCGGCCCCATCGCCAAAGAGAATGCACGTACTGCGATCCTGCCAATTGAGCACGCGAGAATAGACTTCGCTGCCTATAACCAGGGCATTTCGCACACTGCCCGCGCGTATCATACTGTCGGCCACGGAGAGGGCGTACACGAAGCCTGAGCACGCCGCTTCCAGGTCGAATGCGCCGCCACGCGCGCCGACCGCGTGCTGCACCAGGCATGCGCTGGCGGGAAACCCGTAGTCAGGCGTACTGGTCGCTACTATCGTAAGATCAATGTCTTCGCCCGACATGCCGGCGGACGTGAGCGCGTTTCGCGCCGCCGCGATGGCAAGAGATGTCGTGGTTTCGTTGGCTGAGGCGATGTGCCGGCGGTGGATGCCGCTTCGGGAATATATCCATTCATCAGACGTGTCGACGAACCCGGCTATCTCATCGTTCGTCATCACTCGCGACGGCACGTACATTCCACAGCCGCGCAAGGTCGAGCGATAGCTCATTCCGGATCTCCAGCCGGCTCCACGTACATGAGGATTTGTCCTTTTTCCACCACCGCGCTTGCCTGCACCAGGATCGAGCGCACGACTCCCGCGATGTCAGACTCGACCGGATTGTACATTTTCATGCTCTCGATCAGTCCCACGATCTGGCGCAGCGATATCGAGGCGCCAACGGTCACGAATGGAGGGCTCTGCGGGCTTTCCGTCAGGTAGAAGATACCGGTGAGCGGAGAGAGAATCGGTATCCAGGTGGCCGGCACGACGTCCTCGTCGTCGGCCGGCTCAGCGGCCGACATACGAATGCCGGACACGCTCCGGCGCAACATGATTTCGTTGTCGCCGGAGCGAAACTCGCACATGGTTACTATCGTTCCATCGAGCTGCGCCAGCAATTCCTCGACAAGCCGCACCAGCGCCTGGGGATCTCGAGCAGCCTGTTCACTCATCGGTTCGGTTCATACCGGCGGAGCACCAGGCAGACATTGTGTCCGCCAAAACCAAATGAGTTGCTCATGGTCAGGTCGAGAGGGCCGGTCCCGCGCGGTATGTTTGGCACGTAATCCAGATCACATTCCGGATCTGGAACGGCGTAATTTATGGTGGCCGGAACTATGCCGTCGTGCATGGCCTTAATGCAAAACACGGCCTCTACCGTGCCGCCCGCTCCCAGCATGTGACCGGTGGCGCCCTTGGTCGAGCTCACGGGCACGCGGTAGGCGTAATCGCCGAACACGCGCTTGATCGCGGCTGTTTCGGCGCGGTCACCCGCCGGCGTTGATGTCCCGTGGGCGTTGATATATTGTATGTCCTCTGGCCTCACTCCTGCCCTGTCCAGGGCTATAGTCATGGCGCGCGCGGCGCCTTCGCCGTCCTGGGCGGGCTCCGTAACGTGGTGCGCGTCGGCGGTCGCGCCGTATCCGGCAACCTCCGCCAGGATCGGCGCGTTGCGTGCCAGGGCGAACTCCTCCGACTCCAGTACGAGTGTCGACGCGCCCTCCGAGAGTACGAAGCCGTCGCGCTCCGCGTCGAACGGGCGCGAGGCATGCTGCGGATCGTCGTTTCGGGTCGAAAGCGCGCGCATATTCGCGAACGCCGCCATGGCAATCAGGACGATAGGCGCCTCGCTGCCCCCGGCGAGCATGACGTCGGCATCGCCGCGGCGAATAATTTCGACGGATTCACCCACCGCGTGGGCGCCGGTCGCGCACGCCGAGCTTATGGCGAAATTTGGGCCCTTCAGGCCGTACTTGATCGATATCTGGCCCGCGGCCAGATCGGTGATGAGCATGGTGACAAAGAAAGGACTGATGCGCTCTGGGCCCTGCTGGAAAAGCACCGTAAACTGATCCATCAGCGTGTTCAGGCCGCCGATGCCGGAGCCGACGATGACGCCGACACGATCGCTGAACGACGGATCAATCTCGAGACGAGCGTGCCTCAGCGCTTCGTGCGTGGTCGCGAGCGCGAATTGGGTGAAACGATCGCAGCGCTTTGCCAGCTTAAAATCGATGCCGAATGCCTCGGGATCAAAGCCTTCAACCTCGCCCGCGATACGGCACCTGAGATGCGACGCGTCAAAGAAGGATACAGGGCGTATGCCGCTTCGGCCTTCGAGCACACCCTTCCAGGTCGCATCGACGCCGATACCTAGCGGGCTAACCATTCCCATCCCCGTTACGACGACGCGGCGCACATTCTCTCCCCTTCCGCGATGGGCATCCCGCGCCCTGGCAGGTCGGAGGGAAGTATAGCATAGCGCGAACTTCCAGCCTCCTCCACATACCACGCGGTACGATAGGCGGCCAGAGTAAATCAGAGCGCACCTGAGCCGGCTCAGGTGCGCTCGGCCTCACGCGGGCTACAGGGCTTCGCGTGGGTTGCGCGCTACTTGGTTACCCAGTTGGCGACCTGGACGACAGCGCCATCAAAGTAGACGTCGGTACGGTACGCCCCGGCGGGGTACTTCCCAGAATCGGCACTGAGCCTGAGAGCGACGGACCCCGTGCCGAGGTACTGAAAAGGATGCTTCAGGCTGCTGTGTACCTGCTTGCCGTACTTGTCGTAGACGATCGCCCAATATCGATCCTTCGCCTTCGCGCCATCGTACAGAAAGTACACCGCCACGCGGTCGACATTGGCGGGGAACGACGATGTCTTGGGTGGATCCGCCTTGTTTGAATCGCCGCTAAAGTTGTCGAATTCCTTACCGGTGATCATGTAGGTTTTGCCGATGTTTGGCGTTGCGATCACGGTGAATGGCGTGCTTCCGGCAAGGACGGAGTTGATGTAGAGGTTGGCTCTGTAGGTCCCCACGGATGTTAGCAAATCGGCGGGAATATCGAGAACGTCCTCGCCGTTTACGTTATCAAACGTATGAGTCGCCCCATGCCGAATAATCGTCGAGCCCTTCAAGAAGTCAACGTGAAAGCTCGTAACCTTTGGCTTCGCTCCAGCGTACACGAAATGTACGCCTACGTACGTAGTCCCCTTCAGGGCAAATGTGCTCACCTTTGGCGGTGTAACGGCATGGTTCGGAGTGTACGCCGTGTAAGCGCCGTCGGTAATCGTATAGTAACCGGTGATGGAGAGGGCCCGGGCAGGGCGCGCGAACGACGGAATGGTGAAGGCGCCGGCCAGGGTCGCTGCCAATGCCAGCGAGGCGAGACCTTGACGGATAATCCGCACCGAAAACTCCTCTAAGTACTACGGTAAAGCCACATGCCAGCGACACTTCCAATTCGTCACGCGTGGTCGAGAAATCGCACCCAACCGCGTATTTCGGAACGGTAAGCGCCGGATACGCACACAATAGCGCATAACTGGCCGAATGCCTATCCCCCATTATCTGGGCGGTCGCGCGTTGTAAGGAGGCATGCTGTCATCAGCAGTTAGCGCGCTCCGTCACAAACGGGAATGCGGTACGCTGAAGACGCGGCAAAATAGCGAGGGAGAATGTAGCGGTGCGGACCCGGCTGCTGTTGCGCATCGGCGCGGCCTGTGGGGCACTTGCGTTTGCCGAGAATATATTCGCGCAAGTATACATTACCCACCAGGCCCAGTTGCCGGCAAACGTGCCAAAGTCAGTCGACGCGCAGGCTCAAGAATTTCTGGTTTTCCTTCATCATCACCCTGGCTGGCTGGCCGCGCAAACCGCTCTTAGCGCCGTTAGCTCACTGCTGCTTCTGGGGGTTGCCCCGGGCGTGTTTGTCTTTCTCCGCCTTCTAGGAGCCCGTCTCGCGCGCGCCACGCTAATTGTCGGCCTCCTATCGGCGGTAGTGCCGGCGGCAACGGCAATCTACAGCTTCATGCACATCTCGTCGTTGGCGGATCGCTACGCGTCAGCGCCGAACGTGGCCGCCGCTCACCTGGTCGTCACGGAGGCCAGTCATCCATCGGTGCTGTACCAGGCCGCGGGGTCTCTGGGATTCGGGCTCTTTGGCGGCGTATTGTGGCTGGGCCTGATTGGCGTTGAGCTGATCCGCGTGCAGGGAAACCGCAGCCTACTTGGCTGGGTTACGATTGTGGCCGCGATATTGACCATCATACCAGTCGTGCCAGGACTGGCCTTGTGGTGCGCCGGAGCGGCGTACATGCTCTATAGGGCGTCACGCAACGCCGGCACGGACAGCGCCACACTGCCCGCTGCCGAGGAATACATGGCGCCGGCCCCGCGGGCGCCCTCGGAACGAAAACCACGACCCTCGCCGGCGCCGAGTGGCGCGTCGCTAGAACGGAGTGTGCCATCAGCTACACTGGTCGAAGCGATGACGCCCGCACGGCCGCCGCGCGGCACTTCAGAGCGCCGATCGCAGCCCGCGGCCGCCAGGGGCAGCAAATCTGGGCGAGCAAAGAAGCGCGGGTCGTCGGATCGCCGGCGATAGTGTACTGGGTCGGACCGTTCCGCTGAGCGGGCATAGCCGCGACGCGGCCGATCGGGCGGGGCAAGCACAGATGCCCAACGAGCCGCCGAAGAAAAAAATAGTTATTGATACGGACTTCTTCGGCCTGCCCCAGTCTGCTCAGCCGGCTCGGGTGACACTGCTTCCCGCCGGCGTTTCCGTTGTGCTCGATGCGGGGGAGAGCATTTTCGAAGCCGCGAAGCGTATAGGGATCGCCATTCCGAGCGAGTGTGGCGGCAAAGGTACGTGTGGTCGGTGCCGCGTACGGTTTCCTCTGCCGGCGCGCGACGCAACGTACGTCGAACGGCAGCACATCGA
>JANWHV010000237.1 GCA_025450255.1 Chloroflexota bacterium
ATGGGCATCGCGGACGCCGACAGGCTCGGCGTTGGCGGCTGGAGCCATGGCGGTTACATGACCGCCTGGGCGATTACCCAGACCAATCGCTTCAAGGTGGCCGTGATGGGCGCGGGGATGTGCAACCTGGTGAGCGACCAGGGACAGAACGACATTCCACGCTGCAACGACCAGTACTTCAGCAAGCGCGCCTATGAGGACCCCGAGTTTTTCATGGAGCGGTCGCCGATTAACTTTGTCCAGAACATTTCCACGCCGGTGCTCATCGTGCATGGCGGCGCCGACGACCGCGTGAACCCAATGCAGGGCCGCGAATTCTACATCGCGCTGCGGTTGCTTGGCCGTACCTGCATGCACGTATCGTATCCACGCGAAAAGCACAATTTCGAGGAACGGCGCCATCAAGCCGATCTGCTGCGCCGCGTGCTCGAGTGGTACGACCGCTATCTGAAGTAGGGCAGTATACTCCGATCATGACTATCACCATGAACATCCAGTACTTCGAGGAAGCCGGCATCCGCTGCCCGCACTGCAAACAAGAGAAGCTCACCAAGGCGCAGATCGTCAGGCGAATGCAATTTGGTCCCGTGGAAGTGCTGGTGGTGGAGTGCGCGTTGTGCCACTCCAACAGCACCATACGTGAAAAGTCCGACGCGCCGAAAACGCAGGACCAAACGTACTCCTTCCACCGCTACCGGAAGTAGGCTAGGATTGGGGTTATGGATTCCCCAGCCCCTTGCCTCGACCGCGCGCGCTTGAGCTTGCGCGATACTGGCCGCCGGATGATCTCGCGTGGTTGACGACGCGAGCGCGCCGTCGCCGCGCATCGCCGGCGCGGGCGCGGCATGGCGCGACGCGCTGCTGGCGCTCGTCGCCTACACGGCGATCACCGTCGTCATGTTCTTGCCGCTCGTTCGGCATATTTTTAATTCATTCCCGGTCGATCTGGGCGACCCACCGAACGAGTCATGGCTCGTGGCCTGGGGCGTACACGCACTGACGACTGACCCCACGCAGCTACTGCAAGGCAACATCTACTTCCCGCACGCGAACGCCCTGGTGTATAACGACAACCTGCTCGGCCTGCTGCCGCTCTCCACGCCGCTCTTCGTGTTCAGTGGGCACAACACGGCCTTCACCTACAACGCGTTGTTTCTGCTGTCGTTCATACTCTGCGGCCTGTTCACCTGCCTCCTGGCACGTCGGCTGACCGGCAGCGTCGCGGGCGCCTTTCTGGCCGGGATCATCGTCGCCTACTCACCCTACCGCATGGTCCACCTCTCCCATATGAACCAGCTCTCAGGTCAATGGCTTCCGCTCGTGCTGCTCTTCTGGGAGCGGGCGCGCGCCGCCGCCGCTTCCGATTCCGGCCGACGCGCCTGGCCGGAGTTCGCCGCCATGGCCGTGTTCTTCGCGCTGCAAGCGTTGTGCAGCATCTACTACGCCACGTTCCTCGCAACCTGCCTGGCCGTATATCTGCTCGTGTACATGTGGCGGGCGGGTTGGCAACAGGCGCGCCGCTTCGTGTTCGGTATCGTGGTCACCGGCATTGCCCTGGCCGCCGCGCTTCTGCCCTTCTTCTTGCCGTACCTGCGCCTGCAAGGCCGGGTCGGCACGGTACGTGGCCCGGCGCAGGTGCTGGAGTTTTCAGCCGATGTTCGCGACTTTCTGCACATGCCGCGCTTTAGCGTGCTCTACGGCTGGACGGAAGACGCGCTCGGAGTTCCCGCCCGAGACGCGCATCAATATCTCTTTCCCGGCCTGATCGCCCTTGCCCTGGCGGCCTATGCCTGGAATCGCCGCAAATCCAGGCCGGATGTGGTGTTCTACGCCGTGCTGCTGGTACTTACGGCGGTGCTCTCACTGGGATTGCAATTAAAGTTGTTCGATCGCGTCTATAGCTTCCCGCTGCCGTTCGCCCTGCTCTACGACCACGTTCCCGCCTTCCACAGCTTCCGTGACCCGGCCCGTTTCTTCTATATCGGCTTCGTTTGCATTGCGTTGATGGCGGCATGGGGCATGGCCGCGCTTGAAGATCGCCTGCGATCGTGGCTTCCGGCACGGCGGGCCGGTCTTATCATCGTCTTGTGTTTGGCCGCGCTCGCCGAATACTGGATAACACCAATCGACACCCCCCACGTCGCGGTCGGCACCGGCATCCCGCCGGTCTACACCTGGCTGAAGGCGCAACCGGCGAACACGCCGGTATTGGAGTTACCGATTGGCCAGCAGGACGCCGTGATATGGTCGCACCAGGCAATGATGACCTACTACGCGACGTATCACTGGCAGCCGATCGTTAATGGCGTCGGCGGTTATACGCCGGACGGCTATGACACGGATGCCGCTATCTTGAGCCACTGGCCAGACGCAGCCTCCAGCAGGCTGCTGCTGTCCTGGGGCGTGCGTTATGTGATCTGGCACCCGGATTGGGTTGGCCGAGGCGCGCCAGGCGCGGGCGCATATACGAAACCGGTCAAGCGCTTCGCGGACGGCACCGTGGTCTTTGCCGTCATCCGTACAAGCTGAGGGTTCAGATGACGAAAAAGCCCTGGTGGTGCCGGTTGCCTATACGCCTGATTGTGCTTTGCGGCATGGCCGGCGGCTATCAATCCACGGCGGCGCCGCGGCATTCGTTCGCGTCCTCGCTGCCGGTCGCCGGACCCAACGCGCCGACCGGCACCTACGCGAACGGTACCGTGCTCCCTGATGGCCGCCTGGTGACGCCGGTCGGAGTGCTGCACGACCTGGGCGATTTCCCGTTGGGCGTGGCCATCTCGCCGGACGGGACGCTGGCCGTGGCCATCAACAGCGGCCAGGGCAGCGGCCTCAATAATGGCTTCCCCAGCGACTGCAGCCAGGGAAACGCGGGGAAGCCATGCCCGTACGCCAACCCGCCGGAACCCAAGCTCGCCACGGGCGCCGGCGATCCGGCCTCTCCCGCTCCCGACCAGTCGCTCACGGTAATCAACCTGCGCACCGGCTATAAGACGGAAGTTACGGCCGTGCCGACCACCCATGACCCAGCCAATCATGGCAAAGGCGCCTACAATTTCTTTTACTGCGGGGTGGTCTTCTCGCCGAACGGCAAGCACCTCTATGCGGCCGGTGGCGGCAACGACGCGGTCTACGATTTTCCCGTGGCCAACGGCGTGGTAGGTCCAGGTCCATCGAGGACGATCGACCTACCGAGCAGCGTCCCGTCGCTTATTGGTTCAGGTATCACCAAGAGTCTCGCCATCACCGCCGATGGGCGCTACCTGCTGGTGACGCATGAGCTGAACGATTCGCTGGATATCGTGGACACGTCGACCTACGCCGTCCATGCCGTCTCTCTGGCCCCCGCCTTTCTCGGCGACGGATACCCATACGGCGTGGTGGTGAGTGGCAATGGCCGTGTCGCCTACGTAGCGTTGCAGGGCGCGGGGAGCGTGGCGGTAGTCAACCTACAGAGCAGGACCGGCAGTGTGAAGGGCCGCATCCGCGTTGGCGACCACCCGACCGCCGTGGCTCTCAGCCCTGACGGCTCGCAACTCTACGTAACAAACGCCAACGACGACACGCTCTCGATCGTCACAACCTCGAACAACCACCTAGCCGCCACTATTCCCCTGCACGTATTGACGGACGAGGCGCTCGGCGCATCGCCGGATGCCCTGGCGGTGAGCCCGGACGGCCAACGGATCTACGTGGCGCTGGCGGGAGATAACGCCGTCGCCGTGGTCGGCACGCCGGCATCACTGGCCGGCGGCGCGTCCGCGCGGCGCATGGCGAGTCCAGCGCCAACGGCGTTCAAGCTGGGCGGCTTCATTCCCGCCGGTTGGTACCCAAGCGCGCTGGCCGTGAGCCGCACGGGCGGGACCGTCTACATTGTAAGCGCCAAGGGCCTGGGCAGTCGTCCAACCGCAATCACCTCCGACTTCGAGTACGTGGGGAACAATATGCCGGGCCTTTTCCAGGCGGCGCCCACGCCCGACGCGCGCGTGCTGGCCGCGGGCACGCGATCCGCGCGCGACGACATCCAGTACGCGGCGGCGGTCGACAATCGCCGAGGCGCGCGCAATCCGATCCCGGCCGTGGCGGGCGGAAGCACGCCGATTCAGCACGTCGTGCTTATCGTGCGTGAGAACCGCACCTTCGACCAGGTCCTTGGCGACCTCGGCGCCGATCAGGGACGAACGCGTGCACAGGTCGATAGTGAGCCAGCGTACGCGATTTTTGGCCGTCAGACGACGCCGAACGCCCATGCCCTGGTCGGAGACCCTATGCCGGGCGCTCCGGATCCCGCCTTCGCGACAAGCGATAACTTCTACTCAAATGGCGAAGCGAGCATCCAGGGACACTACTGGACCTCCAGCGCCAATGTAAGTGACTACGTCGAGAAATCATGGCGCCTCTATTACTCGCCGCGTCACCACTTGCAGGATCCGCTCTCGTCGTTGGCCGAGCCGCGGGCGTGTTCAATTTTCCAGTCCGCGCTCCATCGCCAGGTCATGTCGCATGGCGCCTTCACGTTTCGCGACTATGGCGAGGCAATGGGTATCGCCAATCCAGGCTTGATAGCCACGGCCTTGAGCCTGCCAGGCAATGCGTCGCTCGGCGTACCAGAGCATTGCACGGCCATTCCGAGCGCAAACGTCAGCTTCGCGAACGGCAGTATCTTTACGCTTGATTCTGATAACCGCATAGGCGCGCGCAGTTTTCTGGCCGACAACGGCCTCAACCCTGACGGCTCGCGCCTCAAGGGATCATCGGCGTCCCTGCGGAACTTCTCGTACCTTGTGTTGCCGGGGGATCATACGGGCGGACTCGCGTTCACGAATACGCCACGATCGCGAGTGGCGCAGAACGATGCCGGCCTGGGCACGATCGTGCAGGCGCTGAGCCACTCCCCGTACTGGGCCGGCACGGCGATCTTCGTCATGGAGGACGATAGCCAGGATGGCCTGGATCATCGCGACGGCCACCGCAACCTGCTCTACGTAGTGAGCCCATTTGCAAAGCATGTCGGCCCGGACGGCAAACCGGGCTTCGTCGGCCACTTCCACTACAGCCAGGCGTCAGTGCTCAAAACCATCGACTTGATCATGGGCTTCCCCTTTCTCAGTACCTATGACCAGAACGCGGCGCCTCTCTATAACCTGTTCCAGAACAAAGACTCCGCCTCACAGCTCAGCGCCGCGGATCTCACGCCATTCACCATGCAGCCGGCGCCAAGCTACATCGACGAGACGACGGCCCGTTACCTGGCGCAAAATCCCACCACGTCGATCGTAGCGGCGGCCGAATCTCGCGCGCTCGACCTGCGCGTGCTTGACGCGGCGGGGCCGATGCTTGAAGTGATCGCCTGGCAGTTGGCGCATCCCACGACAGCCGTGCCGCTTCCGCTGCTCAAGGAGCTGAACGCGCCACGATCGTCCGCTCTTGCCTTTCAGGATGCCGACGGGTTCTGACCGCCGCGGCGCCACGGTATCGTCGGCTCCGTGCGGCGGCGCGGCGCCGCGGGGAACGATAAGTCTGTCGCCGGGCGCGGCAGGGTATCGGACTTGATCCGGTAGACTTTGTACAATTGCCACATGAAAATCCACGCGCTCCATCTGTGGACGGCG
>JANWHV010000238.1 GCA_025450255.1 Chloroflexota bacterium
GTCGACTCGCAGGCTGACCGGTGTTTCGTGTACGACCTGGATGTTTGGGTGTACCTCAATCAGGCCCTCGCGAATGCGCTTGATGTATTGGTTGAGTCGCGCCACGCCATGGGAATCGACGCCGCGCAGATCGGCGGCAACCAGCACATCGGCGGTTGTCCAGGCGTCCTGGGGTGGAACGTCGAGTGCTGACAGCAGCTCAGATACGAAGTGGCGAAGCTGATCCGCGTCGACACGCACCGCGCCGCCTGCTTCCGGCGGCTTGATCGTGGCGACAAGATCGGCGACGAACTCCTTGAGCTTCGAGTCGTCGAGGTTGTCGACGATGCTTTGCTGGTCGGGTAGATTCAAGCTGGTAAGCAGATTTCCGACCACGCGCTTTAGCTGGTCGCTGTCCAGCTTTTCAAAATCAAGCGTGTCGGATCGGCTACTTGTCTTCGGCATTAGCCATTAGTCCTCTCAAGAACTGGGTACGTAATAGGCTAGACATTCATGCAGAAAGGGTACCAGAAGCGGGGCCGGTCCACCTATCCGCGGTTAGCTCGTGCCCGAATCGCGATCGTTGGCTGCACTCACCGCGTCGCGCTGTGAGTATCTCTCTGGTTCAGGATATAATCGCCTCAGTCATTGCACCGCGGCGAGGCCAGATCGCCGAGCGCGGCGATGCGCTCATCATGCACGGGTTGCGAGCGGAGGATAGATAATGCGGAAGAAGGTCACGGTAGTTGGGGTTGGTATGGTCGGTGGCGCGACGGTCCAATACCTCGCGAAAAAAGACTATTGCGATATCGTGATGGTCGATGTCGTAGAGGGCCTGCCACAGGGAAAGGCGCTCGACCTGCACCAGGCCGGCCCAATTGAAGGGTTCGACGGCCGGCTCATTGGCACCACAAACTATGAGGACACCGCGAACTCGGACGTGGTGGTAATTTCGTCTGGATTGCCGCGTAAGCCCGGCATGAGCCGTGACGACCTTCTGTTCCAGAACGCCTTAATCGTACAGTCGGTGGTGGAGAAAATCGCCGAACATTCTCCGAACGCGGTGCTGATTATTGTCACAAACCCGCTGGACGCCATGGCGCAACTGGCCTACCACACGAGCGGCTTTCCGCGCAGCCGCGTTCTTGGCATGGCCGGCGTCCTCGATTCGGCGCGCTTTAGAAGCTTCATCGCGGAGGAGCTCAACGTGTCGGTGCAGGAGGTCAACGGCTTCGTGCTGGGTGGCCATGGCGACACGATGGTACCGCTGCCGCGATACTCGACTGTCGCCGGTATTCCCATCACCGAATTGATCTCCGCGGAACGCATCACGGAAATCTGTCACCGAACCGCGTATGGCGGTGGAGAAATCGTCTCCTTACTAAAGACCGGAAGCGCCTTTTACGCGCCCGGCTCCGCGGTCTGCACGATGGTGGACGCCATACTGATGGACAAGCGTCGTATCTTGCCCTGCACCGTGTTGCTGGAAGGCGAATACGATGTGCGCGGGTTATACATGGGTGTGCCGGTCAAGCTTGGCGCCAACGGGGTCGAGGAGATCATTCAGATCACGCTGACCGATGATGAGCGTGTCGCCTTCCAAAAGTCGGCGGCAGCGGTGCAGGAGTTGATTGATACGCTTCGCACGCGGATAATCTTCTAGACGCTGGTTGGTTGGGCCGGGGTGGATAGGAGGCGCTGTGATCGACCTGGCCGCGGAAGCTATTCACCGTCGTGCTGGTGGGCGCGGTGGGTGCGCGTGGCGTCTCCATGGCCATCCTCCTCCCCATTGGGCTTGCGGCAGCGCACCTCCCGCACCCTGCTCCCAACCTGATTAACCAGCGATTTAGTGGCCGATGCCCAGCTTATGCACGAGCGTGTGATAAAAGTAGGTGCATTCTTGCCCGCGCAGAAACTTCGCCATATGGGGTCCGACCTGGACAACGGTGGTGTCACCCGATCGAAGCTCGACATCGCTTTGACCGTCGAAGCTCGCGCTTGCCTCGTGGTCGGTGTGTACGGTCAGACGCACCTCCGTGGTAGCGGGCAGCACCAATGGGCTGCGCATGGAGAGATGCGCGCTGATAGGGGTGAGCACGAGGTTCCGCACCTCGGGGTGAAGAATTGGGCCGCCCGCGGCGAGCGAGTACCCGGTCGAGCCTGTCGGCGTGGCCACCAGCACGCCATCCGCGGTATAGGTAGTCAGATGATGACCGTCGATACCGGCATCTATGCGCACGACACGGGATAGGTGCCGTCTGGCCACGACTACCTCGTTGAGACAATCATAGGTTCCCACTATCTCGCTACCGCGGATGAGCCGAGCGGCGATCATCATGCGCTCTTCGATCCAGTAGTTCCCATGCACTATACTTGGCAGTCGATTGAGCACATCCGCGGGCTCTACTTCCGACAGGAAGCCGATCTTTCCCATGTTGATGCCGATAATCGGCACGCCCAACGGCGCGGCCATGCGGGCGGCGCGCAAGAGGCTGCCGTCACCGCCAAGCGTGATACAAGCGTCAGCCGTACCCAGGGCGGCTTGAACCTCGGTCGAGCCCCACACCGATCCGGTCCACACGTCGATGCCATGCGCTTCCAGAAGTGCAACTACCGTGAGCATTAGCTCGTGGGCGGCAGGGACTTTCGGATGCGACAGAACGACGATGCGCCGCAGCGGTTCATTCGTAAAAGGGACTTCAGGGAGGTGCGGGAGCTGTGACAAGGATTACCCTCTGAATCTCGTCTTCCAGATCGATAGTCGGACTGCGCGGATCCTGATGAAGCCAGGCCAGGAACTCACGGTTTCCGGCTGGACCGGTTATTGGCGACGACATGAGTCCGCCTAAAAGCCAGCCATCGTCCCGCGCGTTGGACAGTACTCGACGCAACACGCCGGCGTGCGCGAGCGGGTCTCGTACCACACCTCCCTTTCCGACAAGGCTCCTACCTGCCTCAAATTGGGGCTTGATCAGACATACGGCCTGTCCATTGGCCGTGAGCAATCGTCGTATGGGCGGCAGGACAAGGTCGAGGGAGATGAAAGCTACGTCGATTGTAGCCATTGACGGCAGCTCAGGCAAAGAAGTGAGGTAGCGGATGTTGGTGCGATCCATAACCACGACCCGTGGATCGGTGCGTAGGCTCCAGGCAATTTGACCGTATCCGACGTCCACGGCGTAGACCCGTGTTGCGCCGCGCCTCAGCAGAACGTCTGTAAAGCCGCCGGTTGAGGCGCCGGCGTCCAGGGTCACACGGCCGGCGACGTCTATAGGAAATCGATCCAGCGCCGCGACGAGCTTGAACCCGCCCCTGCTTGCGTATTGCACAGGTGGCTGTTCAACATGGATAACGGCGGCGCGGGCGATCGACTGGCCCGGTTTGAGCGTGACTGCGCCATCGACGGTGACGTGCCCAGCCTCGATCAGGCTACGGGCCTCACCGCGGCCTCGCGCCGCGCCAGTCTCGACCAACAGTTGGTCGAGTCGCGGGCGATTGACCGGCTCTGGTCGGCTCACCGCCGGCCGGCCTCGGCGGCGCGAGTCTCGCGTTGCCTGGTTGCGCGGGAGGAGGGCATAGGCCCTGGCGCGGCATAGAGGAGAGGTTGTTCGGGCATCACCGTCCTCGGTGCGATGAACCCCGATATAGGCGGCGGTTCAACTTCGTTGGGCAGTTTGAGTTTGCGAGCGGCCAGGCGAGGCAGCGGGAGGGCAAAAGACCAGGGTAAAGCGAGCGCCCGGGTCCCCGGCCCAGTTGACCTGGCCGCGCAGGTCGGCTTCCACGAGTGTTCTAACGATAGACAGGCCGAGGCCCTTGTTTTTGTTCAAGGTGAAGTTATCCGGCAGCCCGTTGCCGTCGTCCGCGACGCTCACCCAGACGTCGGAGCCATGGCGGCCGTAGAGCACGCGCACGATACCGAAGTCACGTCCCTTCATGCCGTGACGAATGGCGTTGGTCAGTAGCTCGTTCAACAAGATGGCGAGCGTCGTGGCCTCCCTGGTTTCCAGCTCGATGGTGTCACCTTCCGTGACGAACTTTATGGCGCCTTTATGAGCAATCGTCGGCTCCAGCAACTCGATCACCTTGAGCGCCACCTCGCCGATCGTCGTCACGCCGATCGCCTGCCGAGACAAAAGATCGTGGGCGGCGGCGATGCTGCGCACCCGATTGTAGCTCTCTCGCAGCGTCTGGCCTGCCTCCTCCGACTTGCTATGGCGGAGGGCCAACGATAGCAACGACGCCACGGTCTGCAAGTTGTTTTTGACGCGATGGTGAAGCTCTGAGAGCAAGACTGACTTGGCCTCAAGATTTTGTTGCGTGGCTTGGTGCATCTGTGCGTTTTCAATAGCCATGGCTGCTTCACAGGCGAAATCGGTCAGCAGGTCGCTGGTCTCGCCATCGAAAACTTGGTCGACTTTACCATAGACCGCCAGGGCGCCGTAGGTAGAGCCATGTCCGCGGAGAGGCACGCACAGCAGTGCGCGGCGGGCATCGTCGTCCTCGCCAGGAAGCGGCACAAGCTGGTGAGTGCCTTGCTGAATGGCGGCTCGGGCGATTTCCTGCACAAATCGCGGATGCTGCAGCTCGCCATCACCGCAATGTGCTTCCACCCGAAGCTCCTGGCCTTTCCGGGCAAGGATGACGCTACTATCGCCCTGGCAGAGGCTCAATGCCTGGCGGGCGATGGTGTTCAGTACGCGCCGCAGATCGAGGCTGCTGGCAACGGCGACCACGACCTGGTGCAGCGTGGTCAGGGCGTTGACTTTCTGGCGAAGCTGCGCGTCGGTTTGACCATATGACCGCGCGTTTTCAATGGAGAGGCCAAGCTGGCCGGATATCATTTCCAGGAAGCTTATCTCGTCGTCGGTGAACGTCCGGCACTCACGGGTCTGCACGTTGAGCACGCCCAGGGTCTGCTCGCCGGCCGTTGCCGTTATTGGCACGGAGAGGATCGAGTGGTAGTCGTCCTCTTTGGTTTCAGGCAGGTACTTGGTCCGGGCGTCAAGCCAGACGTCAGAGACGGAGACGGATCTCCCCTGCTGGGCTGCCCAGCCGGTCAGGCCCTCGCCGATCGATAAACGCGCAACGCCAACGGCGGAAACGTCGAGACCAAATGTCGCGCGCAGGACAAGTTGATTCGGGCCTTGCCGCAAGTAAATCGAGCATACCTCCACGCCCATTACGTCCGCCACGGCATGCACGACCTTGTTCAGTACGGTTGTTTCGTCCAGGCTGCTCGTGGCGACAGAATTCACGCGTTGCAGTGCCTTCAGCTCGGCCCTATGCCGTTCGAGCTCTACGCGCATTTCGGCCGTACCGTCGGCGCTCGCGCGTGCCAGGCTATCCTGGAACCCTCTGGCGACGGCCGCGGCCTGGACGGGTGCGTCGTTACCAGGCGCAAGGGCGCTCAAGACCGAGGGAAGGGGTATGCCGCGATGATAGAGTGCGGAGCCAAGTGACTCCAGGGCACTCGCGCCGCGGGCCGCGGCAATGCCAAGTTCGGCGGAGATGCCGTCCAGGGCCTCCGCTTCAAACGTCGTGGTAGTTTCGATCATTGTTCCTCAGCGCCCCTTGGGCGACGCCTCAGATCAGCCCCTCCTTGGCGGCGACGTAGAGCGCCGAGACGCGGTTTGTCGCTCCCAATTTATCCATTATCTTCTGGAGCTGATCCTTGATTGTGCCTTCGCTAACATAGAGTTTCGTGGCGATCTGCCGGTTCGTGTGGCCTTCCGCCATTAATTTCAGGATACTCACTTCACGCTCTGTCAGGACAGGCCTGTTCCGTTCGCTCTCCCGCTTGAGACGCTCAACCACCACGGTGTGGACCTTTCGGTCGAGAAATGCCTCGCCCTGCGCGACGTCTCGAATCGATCGCTTGAGGTCTGTGCGTTCAACATCCTTAATGACATAACCCTTCGCGCCAGCCTGAATACAGCGATTGATGGTGTCGCTGTCGAGGAAGGCGGTGAGGATGATCACCCGAACGTCGGGAAACCTGGAGGTGATTTCGCGGCATACTTCGATGCCGTCCGCGCCCGGCATACGCATGTCAAGCAGAACGACACTTGGCTTGAGGCGAGCGATGGCCAGCAGCCCGGAGGCGCCGTCCGACGCCTCGCCCACCACCTCAATATCCGGTTCCTGGCTCAGTATGGACGAAAGGCCTTCGCGCACGATATCGTGATCGTCGACAATGAGCAGCTTAATGGGCGTTGACGTGGTCATAGGTATACCCCTCTTCCGCTGGTCGCTTCACCGGGATTGTCGCGCGCACGACGGTTCCCGATTCCTCACCGTTCATGATTTCAAACGCGCCTTGCAGCTCCTCAATCTGCCGTGAAATCGTCCGCAGACCGAAGTGCGCTGAGTCCTCGGCGTATCGGTCGATGACCTGTTGCGGAAGTCCAACCCCATCGTCCTGAACGACGACGGTAACGGCATAGGGGTCAAACACCACGCGCACTGCTATGTGACTGGCTCGGGCATGCTTATAGGCGTTCATCAG
The DNA here is from genome assembly GCA_025450255.1 of Chloroflexota bacterium. The sequence continues at coordinate 6,485 of JANWHV010000238.1, forward strand.
GCTCTCACGGACAACACGATGCATGGCGTTTTGGGTTAATAGCGGAATCTTTGGCGGCTGGCCGACGGCGCTCAGCGAGGCAGGCAGTTCGTATTGTTCAGTAAAGCTGTTTGCCAGGGTCTCAAGTGCCGACATTAAGCCAACCTCGGCTACCCGTGACGACAGGGTATAGATAGCGCTCCGGAGCTCACCGCTCGCGTTGGCGGTCAGCCGCCGCATATCGCCAAGCTTGTTGCTCAGGGACGAATCGCCGTCAACACGTTGCATGCACCATTCCACGCCCAGGCCCAGGCTGAATAGTATTTGCAGCACGGTGTCATGCAACTCGCGCGCGATCCGGTTCTTCTCCTCGAGCACCAGGCTGTGCTGCGCGGCGTCGCGAAGCATGGCCTTTTCGACCCAACTGCCAAGTTCCTGGCATACGATGGTCAGGCTTTGGCTGGGTGGATCGCCGACGGATTCGTCGTGCGCCAAAGGCACCAACGCCTGAAGCACGCCGACGGGATTGCCCTGTACCAGGATTGGGGCGCTGACGCGCGCAAGCGGCTCGCCGTCTGATGCGGCACTGGTACCAATCACGACCGTGCGCGTCCGCGCGGCCTCTTGCGCCTCGGCGCGGGTGACGGCGCCGCGCTCGTTGCGGTCCGTGCCCTTGCTCGCATGGCGGACGAAGAGCAAATCTACATCGCCGAAACGGCGGTCGTAGCGATAGCCCTGGCCCCAGGCCACCGGCATTGACGAAAGAATCAGCTCAAGGCCCGACTCCAGCAAGCGATCGGCGTCCGTATCCTGCGTCGCGGTCTGGCTCAAGGCGTTGATCGTGGCAAGCTCGCGATTCCGCAGTAATACGGCCCGATACAGCCGCGCATTCTCCGCCGCGATCGCGGCCTCTTTGCGTTCGGCCTGGCTTAACAGGCTGACACCGTAGGTGAGCGCGAACATGGCGACGACGGCGCTGCTCAAGTTCGTGACGGGGATGGCGTTGTGGTTTGAGGCGACGATAGAAAAGAACTGCAGGATGGAAACGAGCGTCGTGATTCCCACTGCCCTGCTGAGGCTGTACCTGGTGGCGGTAAGCAACACGACGCTAAATAGTAGTACCTGCGTGTAGCCGGGCTTGGATGCGGTCAGGAATAGGACGCCGACGGCTATAGTGACGTCGATAGCAGTCAGTACCGCGACCCGCGCCGGGCCATCGCGCCAGAGCCAGGGGAAGCCGATGGTGGCGATGACGATGTAGGCGATGGGATGCAGCACCAGTACGCAGATAACCAGCGAGCCGCTGAACTCGCCAAGTCCGGGGCCGAGACTGTTGGGTAGGAGCGCGCCCGCGCCGACAATCACCATTACGACCCATTGCAGGATCACGATGCGTGACTCGATGCGTGACTGAGCCTGGAGTAGCTGTCGCAAGTGAATGATACTGGTTGGCACATGGAACCAACCCTGATCCGCGCCCTCTTGCCGTGGCCCGCCGGCGTGCCCAGGCCGCCGCGTCGACGCATTGAGCGCGGCGTCGGTTACAAGATCAGAATCATACAGGGCGCTGGTGGCCATACTTCGTGGGATGCTCCCCGACGCCACACACGCCGCTCTGCCCTCGTAGGACGTCCACGCTCGGCAGCCGCGCGGCACGCGCGATACGTCAACTCACAGCGCTACGTTCAGTTATGCCCATGAATGTGATAGAACCTGAATCGAGGCTAGCACGTGCCCATGGGCCGTGCAATGCCACGTATGTCCTATGACACTGTTGCATACCATCATTTTGGACCGACGCTTCGTGAAAACTAGCCAAGTAGCCACCGAAAGAGTGCCAGTTAAGACGTTGTGGGGGCTGGCGTGTCCACAGTACACTCGTTTCGGTAGTCAGGCGGGAATTGGGAACGCCTGGTACACAAGATATCTGGGGAGGTTTCACCGGTGAACGAAATGATCGTCGCTCGCATGCTCGCGGCCCAGGCCTGGATCAAGCGCCATCTTCGCCGCGAAGAGGGCCAGGGCTTGGTCGAGTACGCCCTCATCCTCGCGCTTATCGCCATCCTGGTGATCGTGGCCCTCAAGTTCCTGCAGCCGCAGATCTCCAACACCCTGAACACCGTTTCCAACAACCTGTAAGAGGTTCTGGCGATCCGTTCGGCAAGGGGCCACGCCACAAGGCGCGGCCCCTTCGTTTGTCTCCGAAATCGCATTCGCCCGCTCGTGAGTGTAGCGCGGGCCGCGGTCCACGCCGAAATCGCATTCGCCCGCGCTGGCGGAGTGGTACACTTGATACATAAAAACTCCCGCAGCCCCGAGCGGTGCGAATGTCCACAGCCCGAACATTTAGAACTCATGCCATTACCCTGAAGAGCGCGCCCTTCGCCGAGCGTGACCGTCTTCTGGTGCTCTTCACGCCAGAGTACGGGAAACTACGCGTGTTGGCGAAAGGCGTACGCCGGACGGCCAGCAAGCTTTCGGGGCATGTCGGCTTGTTTAGCTATAGTAGCCTTTTTCTCGTGCGGGGCAGAACCTTCAGTCTGGTAACACAAGGCGAGACTGTCGAGCACTATGCGGTTCTCAGCGTGGATCTCTGGCGACTTTCGCAGGCGTTTTACGTAGCCGAGATTGTAGACCGCTTCACTGAGGACGAGCATCCGGTGCCCGGCATATTCGAAGCCCTTGTTTTGGCGCTCCGGCGCCTTGATGACGGGACGTTGAACCCGAGCCTGGTCGTCCGGGCCTTTGAGATCGAATTGCTAGGACTGACGGGCTATCGACCGCAACTCTACCGCTGCGTGTCATGCCTCGCCGAGATTCAACCCGGAAACAATTCCTTTTCGTATGTCGATGGCGGCGTCGTGTGCCCGAAATGCGTGGTTAACAGCGTTTCGGCATTCACGGTGAGCGACGAGGCGTTGCGAGTCGTGCGCAACCTACAGACTCGTCCAGAGGCAAGCCTGGCGCGGCTCCGCGTGTCAAACGAAACGCATGGCGAGGCTGAACGACTTTTAGTCGCCTACATGCAATATCTGTTGGATATCCGGATCCGGTCTGTTGGCTTCATCGATTCGCTGCGCGGTCTGCCGACCGTTGAAAATCGGGCCGTACTGCTTGGTTAACGGTGTGGCGATGGCATGTCGTACGCGTTCCGGAACGCGGCACGCCGCTCCTGGAGAAGCGAGCGGTGGCGACGCGAAGCCCGCTTCGGTCCCTGACCTTGTACACTGGTTGAAGAGGTGTCCCCCGTGGCCGCGCATGCCAAACGGCGCGCCGCGTCGAGACCACATAGGTAGATGCCGTCGCTAGGCGGCCGACAAGTACACGGGCTCCCTGAGATCGTAGCTCCCGGGCCCTTCAAGGAGAAGATTTTCATGGTACAGGCATCCGTCGAACCAACCGCCACGCGAACCACCGACAAAAAATGGGTCTATCTGTTTAGCGAAGGCAACGCATCGATGCGCGACCTCCTTGGCGGCAAGGGAGCAGGCTGCGCGGAGATGACCCACGCCGGGTTGCCGGTGCCGCCTGGCTTTACGATTACGACCGAGGCGTGTAACGCATACTACGCCGCCGGTAGCAACGTTCCGCCGGGGTTGTGGGACCAGGTGACGGTTGCGCTGCGCTCGGTTGAGGAGCAGACCGGAAAGCGCTTCGGCGATGCCGCGAATCCGCTGCTGCTTTCAGTACGGTCCGGCGCCAAATTCTCGATGCCCGGCATGATGGACACCGTGCTCAACCTTGGATTGAATGACGACGTCGCCGCGGGCCTGGCAAAGCTCACGGGCAACGAACGGTTCGCATTCGATGCCTACAGGCGTTTCATCCAGCTATTCAGTAAGATCGTGCTGGGCGTCAAGGGCGACGTATTCGAGCACGAGCTCGACGCGGCGAAGAAGCGCGCCGGAGCCGCCACCGACGCGGATCTGTCAGTGCAGGCGCTGAAAGACCTTGTTGCTCACTTTAAGAGCATCGTCAAGCAGCAGACCGGGAGCGACTTCCCGGTTCAACCGCGCGAGCAGCTTGAGCGGGCGGTGATGGCGGTATTCCAGTCGTGGAACGGCAAGCGCGCTATCGACTATCGCAATTTCAACCGGATATCGCACACCCTTGGCACCGCCGTGAACGTGCAA
>JANWHV010000239.1 GCA_025450255.1 Chloroflexota bacterium
GGAGCTGGCCGGCGGCAAGGGTCAGGTCTATGTGTTCGGTAAGCTTGACGCCACACCCACGCCCGAGCCTCGCGTCGTCATCGTGCCGCTGGAAGATGGCGACGCTCTCCTCTCGGAGCGCGTGGCGATATTCGACGCCGCCGAGCACGCGGCCGCGTTTTTCGCCCACGATACAGCCGAGGACGCCGAACATGCGGGCCGCCGCTTCCTGAGCCTCTCCATGGAGGATCCGGTCGCGGCGCGCGAGGCGGCCGCTCGGCTGCGCGCCGCGCAGCGCCAGGACGCCTCCCTTATCGCGGTGCGCCGCATTGGCTTGCAAGACGCCGGAGTGCCCGAGCTGGCGCCGCTACCCCGGCTCGATCTCCCAGCTTCCCATCGCGATCGCGGCGTGCCGGTTGAACATCTGCAACGGCGGGTCATGGGATACGGCAAGGATTTCAGCGTTCGGAACGCCCTTGGCGCGCTCGAGGATCTGTCGGTCACGCGCGATGCACTGCAGGCGTTGGTGGCCCGGATGTCCGAACAGCGCGTGGAGTCGCGCCGTAGCGGCCTCCGCCTCCGCACGCTCGTCGAGCGCGTCGGCACCGAGCTGGCCGGCCTGCGGTCGGAGCTTGTCCGGACGACTCGCCGCACCGGCGACTGGGATTTGCTGGAGAAGGAAGAGTACACGACGATCGACGTGCTACTCATGCAGCTTGACGAGGCTCTCGCCGACCTCGAGGAATCCGACAACAACCTGCGACGCGACCTTGGCGAAGCGCGTGCTCAGGTGGAGATCCAGGCTGACAAGGCGTTGAGCGCGCAGCGCGCCTTGCTCGACATGAGCATGATCCCGCTGTCGCAGATCGAAGATCGCCTGGCCCATGCCGTGCGTTCGCAGAGCCGGCGTCTCGGCAAGCACGTCGTCTTTAAGCTGGAGGGTGGTGACCTGGTACTTGACGGTCGTATCGCCGACGCGCTCTTCGAGCCGATGATGCACCTGATAAATAATGCTCTTGACCACGGCATCGAGGAGAGCACCGCCGCTCGAGTTGCCGCCGGAAAGACGCCCGAGGGCCACCTGATCATTCGAGGCCGCGCCAGTGGCGACGGCGTTGCCGTCGACATAATCGACGATGGTCGCGGCATCGATCCCGAGCGTGTGACGGCCGTGGCCATTTCACGCGGCGTGGTGACCGCCGAAGAGGCGGCGTCCATGACCATCGACGAGCGGATGAGCCTGATCTGGCGCCCTGGCTTCAGTACCGCCAAGACGGTAAGCGCCGTCTCCGGCCGCGGCATCGGCATGAAGAGCGCGCAAGACGATATCGCGGCGCTGCAGGGCCGCATTGATATTGATTCGAAGGTTGGCTTCGGCACGACCTTTACCGTCACCTTGCCGCGTTCGCTGGCCATGCTGCGCGTAGAGGTAGTCCGCGAGGGTCGGGATCTCGTGGCCATCCCGATCACGCAAATGGTATCCACCCACTCCGTGCCCTACCGCGAGCTGGCCGCCTTGAAGCCTGGCCAGCCGGTGCAGACGGGAAACAGGACACTATCGGTATACTCCGCGCATCTTGCCGACGGCCCAGCGGGCGATGGCGAGGCGGGTCGTGCCGTCTTGCTTGAAGTGGCGGGCCGAGGCGGGGCTATCGTGGTCGACGAGGTGATGGGCAGTCAATACCTGCCGGTACGCGCCGCGCCCGGCTATTTGCGCCGGCACTGTGGCGTGCTTGGCTACGCGATCGGCGGCGGCGGCCATATCCTGCCGATCATAGACCTCCCTGGACTGATCGAGCGATCGGCGGCCAACATTCCCGCCGCGTCCGAAGCGCCGGCGGCACGGCCGGCGTACAACGTGCTGGTGGTGGACGACAGCCAGACGATGCGCCGCGCCCTCCGCGATACCCTGAGCAAGGCCGGTTTCAACGTGGAGGAGGCAGCGGACGGGCGCGAGGCGCTGACCAACTGCATTCGCCAGATGCCGGACTTGATCACGCTCGACATGGAGATGCCTGGCATGGACGGTTTGGAAGCGCTGACGGCGTTGCGGTTGTTACCGAACGGCGGCGCTACCGTTCCGGTGTTCATGATCACGTCCCGCCAGCAAGCGCGTCACCGCGCGGCGGCACTGGCGGCGGGCGTTACGCGATACTTCACAAAGCCATATGATACGGATGAACTGATTGGCGCCAGCCATCTGGTGCTTGCCGAGGGTAGCGGCCACCAGCGCGAGGTGGCCTCGTGAGTCCTGAGCTTGATGTCTATGTAGCGACCAGTGGGCCGTATCGCCTGGCGTTCGTGGCGGCGCAGATAGATTCCACGGCGCCATGCCCCTCATTTGATATGCACGAGGCTGAACGGCCTGGTGTCCTGGGCACGCATGAGGGGATGCGTGTCGTCCATCCCGGCTGGTTCTGGGGGCAGGCCGACGTTCAGCAATCGCCACAATATCTGCTCGTCGTACGGACGGGTATTTGCGCGCTTGCGGTCGACACCTGCAGGCTGCAGCGATTGGTGGTCGATCCGCCGCCCGCCGCGATTTCGGGGAGCGGCCTGGTCTATGGCCTTGTGAATACGGCGGAAGGTTTAATGCCGGTATTGGATCTTGCTCGCGTGCCGCTAGCGTAATCGGCGGTATGCGGCTCGCGATGCGATATAATTTAATGCCAAAGCTCGTCTTGTCAACGAACCCTGAAGGAGAAACGATTATGCTGTTTGGCGGGCGCGGGAAGGCCACGCAGGCTGGGCCAGGCGGGTCAGCCCAAGCTGCCTCGGCGCGCCGTGATGCCGTGATTGTGGCTGTGGACGATGATGCAACGTCGCGCGCGGCAATTATCGACGCACTGGAAGTAGCGGGATACAGCGTACACGCGCTGAGCAACTACACCGACTGGGATGCGGCGTGGCGAGGCGGCGAGAGGCCGGATTTGCTGGTCCTGGATATCATGTTGTCCGAGCCGCGGCGAGGCGGCTACGAGATTCTCCGTACCTTCCGTCGCGAAGACGCGCGGACACCGGTGGTCATGGTCAGCTCACGCAATACGCCGAGTGACGCCGCTTTCGCGCGGGCGAATAACGCAAATGCCTTCGTCAGCAAAGTCCAGGGAGAATTTGACCACCCTGAGCGTGGTCTGGTGGCGACCGTCAATAGACTTTTATCCTCTTGATATGGCTCAAGGATTTCTGGTACGGTGAATAACGGGGGGTTCTTGCCTTTGTCACTCCTTTTTCTTCCACCTCCCATCCCATCCCCCCAAAGGTCAAAGGAGATTGCGGCATGAATACTATGGCTGGGCAAGGTCCGGAGCGCCAGCGTATTCTCATCGTCGAGGATTCCAAGACGCATCGCCGGAATCTTCGGGATGCCCTTGCTGACGAATACGAGCTGCACTGGGCTATTAATGCGCGGGATGCCCTGGCGCTCGCGTTCACCAAACGCCCGAACCTCATTCTATTGGATATTAACATCGAGCCGCCACCCACGGACGACGTGGACAAGGACGGCAACCCGATCACGGGGAAGAACATCAGCGGTCTGGAAGTGTGCCGCCAGCTTAAGAAGAGTATCCTGAAGGATACTCCGATCGTGGTCCTTACCGCGTCGAAGGGATTCATTCCTCGTATTAAGGGGAAACTCGCGCACGCCAACGAGTACCTCACCAAGCCGATCGAAACACAGCAACTCCTGGAATATATCTATAAATACCTCGGAAGCCCGCGGGTGCGCGGCCGTCTCGATAAAATCGAGCGCGATTACGGAGAACGCACGGCGCAATCTCGGTAATCGCCGAAGATCGACGCGCGCCGTGGCAGGAGTGATTTCCACATGCCGCGCATAATGAAGATATTTGGCCGAAAGCAAGCCGGCCCGGCCACCGAGGCCCTGCCGCCGGTGTCGCCGTCGAGTGACCCGCCGGTCGACAACGTCAAGGCCGATACTCCGACTTTCACGCCGCCACCGTCCTCTGCCCTGAGTGATGAGGATCTCTTCGGGAGCGAAGAAGACGACGATGACGACGGCGCGCTGAAGTCTTCCACCCAATCCGGTGGCCCGGTCCGAGACAGCGCCCCCGCGGCCGAACCCGCGCGAGCCCTGGACGCGCCGGACGTAGGCAGTGAGCCGGCAGCGCCCCCCGCCGCGCCGAGCATGGCCGATGCGCCGATGAGCCTCCATGTGGACGCGCACCCGGTAGAGGAGATACCCGCGCCGCAGGTCCAGGCAGAACCGCACGCGATTTCCCCGACGCCGCCCTTCGCCGCCAGAACAACTTCAGCGCTCCCCACCAAAATCGAGGAGGCCGCGCCCGATCCTGAGCCGGTTCCGATGACCAGGCAGCCTTCGCCGCCTCCCGCACCCGACGAGGCGCCCGTTTCGTCCATCTATCGCGGACGGGTCGACGAGCCCGTGTCGCCGGATGAGGCATCGCCGATTGCTCCGAGCAAAACACTGATCGGCGGCGAGGAAGCCGACATTGTACCGCTGATCCCTGATACCAAAGCCGAGGTTGAGAGCCAGGATCTCGACGACGAGGCGGTTGCCGGCGCCACGGTCGAAGCCCTGCGCGGCGCCTGTGACTTGATGGTCAGCCGCGTCAATAAGGTCGTGACACTGCATGACGGCGGCCAGGTCATCACCGCGATGACCGCGCTCGTGGCCGAGTTGGACGCGCGCTACGCGGAGGACTGGGGCGTGGTGCGCCGGAACGGCGTGCAGGAAGTGCTCGACCAGGTCTATGCCTCAATTGCCGAAGGCGATCGCTTTATTCTTGAGTCGCTTGAGAATGGCCGCGGCGGCCTCACCGCCGAAGAATTCGTGCGCGATCTCCGTACGGTGGCGGAGAGCGATCGCCCACGTATCGTTACCGCGTATTCGAACTTCCTCGTGTTCGTGATCCGGTGCGTGCTGCGCCAGTACCTGCGGCCATTGGACAATGACCAGATGCGTCTGCGCGATGTTTCGCGGCGGCTCGATTATCTCGTCGACGGCGTGCGTGAAGTCCTTAGCGACCGCATCCACGGCGGGATGCGCGCTAACTGAGGCACGTCATGGCGCTCCATCGCATGCCGAGATACGTCGCGGTCCCGTTGCTCTGCTGCATGTTCATGATTCACGTGGAGCGGCCGGCCGTTGCCGCCTCTCGTCCCCTGGCGTACGCGGCCATCGGGGCATCGGAGACGGTGGGAGTCGGCGCCGATAATCCCGTAACTCAGAGTTGGGTAGCGGACCTGGCTCGTAAGTTGCCGCGTGGCTCACGATTGATAAACCTCGGCAAGAGCGGCGCGCTGCTTGCGTATGGCGTGCGGCGCGAACTACCGGCCGCTGTCTCTGGAAATCCCGATCTGGTAACGGTATGGATGGCGGTAAACGACATTAACGCCCGCGTGCCGCCGGCGGTGTATCGCAGCCAACTTGACACGCTCCTCGGCACGTTGCAGCATCGCACGCAGGCGGCCGTGTACGTGGGAAACGTGCCGGACCTCACCATCATGCCTCTGTACGGCAGTCTGGACAAAGGTGCGTTGCTGGGCGTGGTCAAGATATACAACGGAATTATCAGCGCGGTGGCACGCGCGCATCATGCCACGGTGATCGATCTGTTCACCCAGACGCGGCGAACGCTTCCGGCGCATCCTGAATATCTCAGTGGCGATGGCTTCCACCCAAGCACGGCAGGGTACGCGGATATCGCGAATTTATGGTGGCAGTCGATAAAAATACACGCACCGGTAGCGCATTAGGCTATAGTGGCATACAATGGGAATCATCGTTTCGATGTGGAATGCCACCACGGCTGGATACCGGGGTAGCAATCTCGATAGCCGGCGCCATTGGACCGTGGCGTTGTGGGGACAGGCGCCGTTCGATAACCGGTATGTCACCGCAATGGCATTCCGGCGTGTGTGGCGGGAAACGATAAGCGTGGGAACCTGGCTCGGAGCGACACGCGAGTAGTGGATTCAATGGACACGAAGCCGACGCGGCGGGCGATCCGAAGGAGTGGATGAGACATGAGTAAGACACTGGCGGAAAAGGTAGATTGGTTGTTTGAAAACCGTCGCTCGCCGCAGGGGCGGCAATTCACCTATGGCCAGGTGCAGCGGGCTACGGGGAATCGTATCACCGCGAGCTATGTCTGGAAGTTGCGGACCGGCGCTATGAGCAACCCAGGCTTATGCGCGTTGGAGGCACTGGCGGATTTCTTCGAAGCGCCGTTGGATTACTTTGCCGACGGTGGTGAATATCTCGAAAACAGCCTCGCCATGATGAAAGCGCCGCCGGATGACAAAGTGGGTCGCGAGGACGCCCTGCAACTCGTCAAGGACCACGCGAGCAAGCTGCCGGATGACAAATTGCGTGCCGTGGTGGAAGTCGTGGAATATCTTACGGCGAAGGAGTCGGAGGCCGAGGCCGCACTCAACCACGCAAAATAGCGTTGCCGAGGCTCATCCCGCCGCGGGACCGATACCGATCTGTCCGGCAAGATACAGCACGCTGAGCAAGGTGAGCAACACCACGGTGGCGTAGGCCACGATGTTGTACGCACGCCCATTTCGGTACTGGCCCATCAGGTCATCCCTGTTGACCAGCCGCAGGATGAACACCA
>JANWHV010000240.1 GCA_025450255.1 Chloroflexota bacterium
CGGTCGTAATCGTGGCGGCGTAGTTAAGGCGGGCCCAGTTGATGCGATGAAACGAGAAGACATTGTTGGCGTTCCACAGTATGACGCTGCACCAACGCAGATTGGCCTCGTGCAGGCGGTCGCTCAGCTCGCAGGCGGCATAGGCGGTGTGCCATTCCTCCGCCAGCACTACCAGTATTTTCCCCTGTTCGGCCGCGGGGCGCGCGATCGTGTTCACGACCCACGATGGCACGGATTCGTTGAAGTCGCGTATTTTGTCGTCTTCACCCTGATACACGCCGTTGGGATTGTAGCTACTGATCCACTGGGACCAGCGATGCCAGCACAGCTTGCCGTCGCGAAAGGATTCTTTGGCCGGCAACGAGGGATCGCCGACAAATATGAGATGCGTCTCGTACCCTTCTTCCGCCAGCGCGTCCGCCAGCTCGGTGACGCGTACACCCAATCCACCAGCCTGCGAATAAATGTCGGGACCTTCGAAGGAGAGCAGGACGAACACCGCGTTCTCGGGCTCGATTCTCTTGGCCATGACATCCCTCGCTTCCTCGTTCACATGGCAGGCGCGTAGGCGCCTTTGCAAGGGAGTATATCCACGGGAGCATAGTGCATGGATCGGGGGATGGCTTCAGCTCTCGAGGCTGTTATGATGTGAGGTAGTGAGACACGATGCCGCGCGACGCGCATGGGGAAGCACGGGCTTATTCACGGCGGCCCCGCCTGAGCTGCCGGCGCATTGTGGGGACCGGCGGCGCGTCAGCAGGAGTATCGTCCGTCATTCCTTGGCGGCTAGACGATATGCGCGAAGGGGGCAAAGGGATGAAAGCGGTGGTGATGGCAGGCGGAGAGGGCTCGCGCCTTCGGCCGTTGACGGTGGGCCGCCCGAAACCGATGGTGCCGATAGTCAGTCGTCCGGTGATGGAACATATTCTGCTCTTGTTGAAGCAGCATGGGATCACCGAGGTGGTGGTCACGCTGCAGTATCTCGCGGGCGTGATACAGAGCTACTTCGGCGACGGCTCGCAGTACGGCATGCGGATCGAATATACGGTTGAGGACGTTCCTCTGGGCACGGCGGGCAGCGTGAAGCTCGCCCAGCATCTGCTGACCGAGACATTCCTGGTGATCAGTGGCGACGCGCTCACCGATTACGACCTCACGGCAATCATCGAGCAACACCGCAGGCGCGGCGCCATGGCCACCCTGACCCTGGCGCGAGTACCGAATCCGCTCGAATACGGCGTGGTTATCACCAATGACGACGGGACTGTGCGCCAGTTCCTGGAGAAGCCTAGCTGGAGCGAGGTATTCAGCGACACCGTCAACACCGGCATCTACGTGCTCGAGCCCAAGGTGCTCAACTACGCCCCTTCATCCCAGTCTTTCGATTTCAGCCAGGATTTGTTCCCGATCATGATGCGCAACGGCGATCCGATATTCGGCCATATCGCGGAAGGCTACTGGTGCGATATAGGCAACCTCGAGGAGTACGCCCGCGCCACGCGAGACGTGCTCGAGGGCCGTGTCAAGGTAACACCGGCCGGCCGTGACATGGGCAACGGCATCTGGATGGGCGATCGCGTGGATGTCGCGCCCGACGCGCGGCTGGTTGGCCCGCTGTGGCTGGGTGACGAGGTGAAGATTGGCCCAGGAGCGGAGATCATAGGACCTTCGGTGCTGCGAGATAATGTGATCGTCGATCGGCGCGCCACGATCGATCACAGCATTCTCTGGCGCTCGTGCTACGCGGGAGAGCGGTCCGAGATTCGCGGCGCACTGCTATGCCGGCAGGTCAGTGTCAAGAGCAATGCCGTAATTTTCGAGGGCGCGGTAATCGGCGACACCTGCACCCTGGAAGAAGGCGCGATTATCCGCGCCAATGTCAAGATCTGGCCGAACAAGCAGGTCGAGGCCGGCGCCACGGTGTCGAGCAGCATTATCTACGGCCAGCAGGGGCGGAGGCTGCTGTTTGGCCGCAATGGCGTTACTGGGCTCGCCAACATCGACATGACGCCGGAGTTCGCGGCCAAGCTCGGCGCCGCCTATGGCGCCACCTTGCCAATCCATTCGACGATTGCGGTAAATCGCGATCTCTATCGCACCTCGCGCATGATCAAACGCGGCATCGTCTCGGGTCTATCGTCAGCCGGGGTCAACGTCCTTGACCTTACCTCGCTTCCTCTGCCCGCGGCGCGCTATTTCACCCGCGTCTCGACGGCCCTGGGCGCCGCCCACGTTCGGGTATCGCTCAACGACTCCAGGATGATCGACGTCAAGCTGATCGATAAGCAGGGCCGCGATGCCGACCGCGCGCTTGAACGGAAGGTGGAGGGGCTCTTCTTTCGCGAGGACTTCAGGCGCGCGCAGGTGGACGAGATTGGCCTGATTACCTATGCGCCCGAGGCGGAGTGGCGCTATAAGGAGGGCTTCCTGCAGGCAGTCGACGCGGAGGCCGTGGCGATTTCCAACCCTCACCTGGTAATCGATTATGGCCAGGGCGCGACGGCCAGCATGTTGCCGAGCCTGCTCGATCAACTTGGCTGCAAGGTGGTGGCGCTCAATGCCGGCGTAGAGGAAAACCGGAAGGCGCACGCCGCGACCGACCCGCTGGAGTCGCTCAAGCAATTGCAGGCTATCACCGCCGCGCTGCCCACGGATCTCGGCGTCGGCATGGAGATGAGCGGCGAACGAATCTCGTTGGTGGATGGGCAGGGGCGGGTAGTACCACCTATGACCGCGCTCGCCGCGGTGAGCTCGCTCGTATTGCAAGTCGAGAGCGTCAACGTCCTGGCGGGCGGGCCGGCGCCGGTCATCGCGGTCCCGGTAACGGCGCCCAGCATCCTGGAGACGATCGCCGAGCGCTACGGCGGCGCCATCCAGCGCACCAAGGCCAACAGCCAGGCGATTATGGCGGCCGCGGCGGGCGAGAACGTGATATTGGCGGGTGATGGCGAGGGCGGCCTGATCTTCCCGCGCTTCCATCCCAGTTTCGATGGTATGTTCGCGGTAGCGAAGCTGCTGGAGCTGCTGGCATCGCAAGGCACGTCGCTGGGCGCGGTGGTCTCATCGCTGCCGCGATACTACCAGAGCTCCACGAGCGTGAACTGCGCTTGGGAAGTCAAGGGTAAGGTGATGCGCATGCTGAACGAAAGCTATCGGAGCCAGCGCGGCCGGCACATCGACGGCATTCGCATCGAGCTGGGTGAAGAGTGGGTGCTGGTGCTGCCCGACGCCGATCGGCCGTTGTTCCACATCGTGGCGGAGGCACGCAGCGAGCAAGCGGCGCGATCGCTGGCCGAAAAGTACGCGTCGGTGGTAAACGGCCTGCAACGGTAGGGATAGCACTGCCCTGTTGCCGGGGCGCGAAGGGTTGACGTGGAGCAGATCGAGCTACGCGGCGTTACCAAGTCATTCAGCAAGGGGAAGGACAAAGTCGTCGCCGTCACCAATATCAACCTGGTCATACCCCGCGGCACGTTTCTGAGCATTACCGGCGAGTCGGGGTCGGGAAAATCATCGCTCTTGCGCATGATCGCCGGGCTTGAGAAGCCCACGGCGGGCGCGATCTGGGTGAACAGCGTCGACATGTGGGATCTCAACTTTTTCAAGCGCCGCAAGTTCTGCCGGGCGACCTTTGCCCAGATGCACCGGCAGATTGACGCGCGGCGCTTCAAGACGGCGGTGGATATGGTGGCGCGCGCGCTGCCGCGGAACGTGGCGAAAGATGAGCAGCGGCGCCGGGCGTTGGCGATGCTCGACCGGGTAGGCCTGGCCGCGCGTGCCAAAAACCTCCCCGCCAGGCTGTCCGGCGGCGAGTTGCGCCGCGTGGCGCTCGCGCGCGCGCTGGTGACGGAACGGCCAATCGTGCTGGCGGAGGAGCCTACCGGCCAGGTAGACCCGACAACCGCGCGCGAGCTACTGGCCTTGATTCGCGATATCAACAGCGGCTCGGGCACGACGTTCGTGGTCGTAACGGATAGTGAGCCGATAGCCCGTGAAGCGACGCGTACGATCAGGCTGGAAGAGGGGCGCATCGCGTACGACCACAGCCGGACCTTCTCCGCGTTCCCGCGGCCATCCTGATCGCGCGTATCTCCGGTGTTTCACGTGGAACACTCGAACTCGCCGTTTCCGTGCAGACGTCTGCACTGAGATGGGGATTATTGCCGTGTGCCAAAAACTCTCACCAGAAGTGAGACACAGTGACCGGTAAGCAGGCGCGGCGCATCGTGTGCCTCGGCGACGCGGCGGTCGATGTTTTCGTGTCAATCGACCATGGCGCGGTCGCCGGCAGCGACGCAAACGGCGTCGTGCGTTTTGCCCCAGGCGGCTCGGCCGCGAATGCCGCCGCGTGGCTGGCGCGGCTCGGCGCCTCAGTATCGTTCATCGGCGCTATCGGCGACGATTATGCCGGCGGCTTCCTGCGCGCCGATCTCGAGCATGAGGGCATCCTCGCGCACCTGATGCGCGTGCCTGCGTCGAGCGCGGCCATCGCCGTGCTGCTCGACGAGCGTGGCGAGCGCACCATGATCACCGATCGGGCGGCGGCGACGCTGTTGGCGCCCGACTTTGTCGGCGCCCACATGCTGCCGCGCGATTGTCATCTTCACTTGCCCGCGTATTCACTGTTCGTGGAGCCGCTTGCCTCCGCGGCGCTCGCGGCGGTCAACCTATGCCGCGCCGCGAGCGGCACAATAGCCGTGGATACATCCTCGGTCGGCCCTCTCCGGGTCTACGGTCGGGAGCGATTCATTGACGTGCTGGAAGAGATCGGCCCCAACCTGCTGTTCGCCAACGCCGCCGAGGGCGAGTTCCTGAGCGGGACCACTGACCCCGAGGAAGGTACACTTAGCTTACGGCGCTTCGCGCCCGTAGTCGTCTGGAAGCTGGGCGCTGGCGGCGCCGTGGCCAGGGACGATCGCTTTGAGTCGGTAACGGGGTTGGATGTACATGCATTGGACACAACCGGAGCCGGCGACGCGTTCGCGGCCTCGTTCACGCTTTCGCATACACGGGGCTTGTCATTGCGCGAGGCGTTGGACCGCGCCAACCGCCTGGCGGCTGCCGTGGTGCAGCATATTGGCGCGCGTCCTCGTCTGGCCGTGCAAGCTGAATAGGATACTACATAGCGCATGAATACGCCTCATCCCAAATTTCACCTGAGCGACGAGGTCGCCGGCGCGAAGGCCGCTGGGCGGCCAATCGTGGCGCTCGAATCGACCATCATCTCGCATGGCTTCCCCTGGCCTCAGAACCTGGAAGTCGCGCGCGAGGCGGAGTCCGCCGTGCGATCGCGGGGCGCCGTGCCGGCGACTATCGCCGTTGTCGAGGGCCGGATTGAGGTGGGATTATCCGCCGCCGGCATCGAGCAACTGGCGCGGCGGCCCGGCGTGAGCAAAGTGAGCAGGCGGAACCTTTCCCTGGTGGTGGCCGCCGCCGGCTGGGGCGCCACGACCGTCGCCGCCACCATGTGGTGTGCCGCGCGCGCCGGCATCCCGGTTTTTGCCACCGGCGGCATCGGTGGCGTGCATCGCGGCGGCGCTCAGACCTTTGACGTTTCCGCCGATCTGATCGAGCTGGCGCGGACGCCCGTGGCCGTGGTGTGCGCCGGCGCGAAGGCAATCCTCGATATTGGCCTGACCCTGGAATATCTGGAGACACAGGGCGTACCGGTGATCGGCTATGGCACGGACTTCTTCCCCGGCTTCTATGTGCCCGCCACGCCGTTCCGTGTCGATGCGCGCCTGGATGACGTTGAGGCTATCGCCACGTCGATCCACACGCACTGGTTGCTTGGATTCGGCGGCGGGCTGCTGGTGGCCTGCCCGGTGCCGGCGGAGTTCGCGCTCGATACCGAGACGATGAACGCCGCGATCCAGGCGGCGCTCGACGCGGCTGCACGTGCCGGTATTGCCCGCGCCGAGGTGACGCCGTTCCTTCTCGACCAGATCCGCCAGACCACGGAGGGCGAGAGTATCGGCACCAATATCGCGCTCATCCGCAACAACGCCGCTACGGCGGCCGGCATCGCCGTGGCGCTGGCGGCTCGGACCTGATATGGAGCACTTCGACGTCGTGGTGCTGGGCGCCGGTTCGTCGGGCGAGTGGATTGGCTCGCTCGCCGGTACCAGGCGTGTCGCTATCGTGGAACGTGACCGCGTAGGCGGCGAGTGCCCGTTCGTGGCCTGCATGCCGAGCAAGGCGATGTTACGCGCGGCCGAGGCGCGGAACCTGGTGGCGACGGC
>JANWHV010000241.1 GCA_025450255.1 Chloroflexota bacterium
CGGCCGGCAAACGTCGTCTGGCGTCAAGCACGGCGCCCGTGCGCCCCGATTGCACGATGAGGGTAGCCAGGCGAAGAGCTTCAAGACCGTCCTCCGCCGTTACGATCGCGTGCTCAGCGGTCTGTTCGCCGCCGGGTGCTTTTCTCGCGGCCACCGCCCGCGCGAAATTCTCAAGTTCAACGCGCAGCGGCTCACGTTTTGCGATTTTGTAACGAATCATGCTGCCTTCACTGACACCGGTCAATGCCTGCAACGCCTCCCAATGGGTGTTGGCGTAGTCGTTCGAATAGAATGTCAGTTCTTGCAAAAGATAATCCACTACGAACATGCCCCGCTCACCGGTGAGCGTTAAGGTTCGCACTTTTGTTGGGGTAAGCCAGTTTATGTCAAGTGAAGCTACGACACCACCTTCGAAGCGAAGCAGGCCGTTCACCATATCTTCGTGCGCTGTATGGATGTTTTGCTCGGTTTCGGCGAACACGTGCTCCACGTCCTTGCCGATAAGGAAACGCAATACGTCTATGTCGTGCGTCGCAAGATCCAGCACGACACCGACGTCGCGCACACGGTCAGGGAACGGTCCGAGTCTTCGCACGTGGGCCTGAAAGACCCGACCCAGCTCGCCTGCGTCAAGGCGCCGCTTTAACTCAATCACGGCCGGATTAAAGTGCTCGACGTGCCCCACGCCAAGCACGACCCCGGCGGCCCTCGCATGATCCGCCAGGCGGATCGCCTCGTCGATCGTGGCGGCGATCGGCTTCTCGACGAGCGTATGCACACCGTTGTCGATGGCATCGGTTACGACGCTATAGTGAGCGAGGGTCGGAACGGCGGCTACGACGAAGTCGGGCTGCTCAGCCGCAATCAGATCAAGGTGCGATGCATACGCGCGCGCGCCGTATCGTTTGCTCACGCCGTCGAGGCGCGCGGCGTCCCCATCGGCCGCCGCGACCAACTCCACGCCCTCTAATTCCGCCAATACGCGCAGGTGATTGCGACCCATGGCGCCGCAACCGATTACCGCGGCTCTTAACACAACACGCGCACCTCTTGCACGATGGTCGCGAGATCCGCGTCCGTAAGATGGGGGTGAACGGGCAGGCACAGCACCTCGGCCGCCGCGCGCTCGGCCGCCGGCAGCTCATCGCGGTAGCCAAGATCTCGGTATAGTGGCTGCTTATGCACTGGAATCGGATAATGAACGGCCGATCCCACGCCGCGCTCTTTTAGCCCGGCCGCCACGGCGTCACGCCTGCCATCGGGAACGCGAATCGTGTACTGGTGATACACGTGGGTATAGCCCGGTGCTACGCGCGGCGTCTCGACCACGCCTCTAAGGCCCGCGTCAAGGACACTCGCGTTGTACTGGCGTCGCCTCGTATTGGCCACGAGGCAATCGAGCTGCGCGAGACCGATGGCGGCATGCACATCGCTCATGCGCATATTGTAACCAAGGCTTTCATGCACGTAGCGCTCGGACTGTCCGTGATTGCGCAGTCGCCGCACGCGTTCGGCAAGCTTGGCATCGGAGGTTGTCAGCAGCCCGCCCTCCACTGCCGTCATATTCTTCGTGGGGTAGAACGAAAAGTTTCCGCTCCCGAAGGTTCCGACGAACCGACCATCAACTGCGGCAAGATGCGCCTGCGCCGCATCCTCTACCACGTGCAGCCCGTAACGACCGGCAATTTCGCAAATGGCGTGCATGTTTGCCGGATTGCCATACAAGTGCACGGGAAGAATCGCCCTGGTTCGCTCGGTGATTTTCGCTTCAATCGCACTGGGATCGAGATTAAAGGATGTGGGATCTATATCCACGAATACTGGCCGCGCGCCGCAATACAATACGCTATTCGCGGACGCGATAAACGTAAATGGCGAGGTAATAACCTCGTCTCCGGGTCCGATTCCCAGCGCCAGCAGATTTAAGTGCAGTGACGCCGTCCCAGACGTGGTCGCCACGGCAAACTGCGCGCCCACCGCCGCGGCGAAGCGCTGCTCAAGCTCCTCTACCCTGGCGCCGTGGGCGATTTGACCGGATCGGAGAACGGCCAATACCGCCTCTTCTTCCGCGCCGCCAATTGTAGGCTTAACGACGGGGATCATGCTGAGATTCCTCCTGGCCGCCAGAGCATTGCCCGAGCGCCATCGCGGCAATTCACGCGCGCCTCATGCGTGTGTATCGGCCGTTTCGGTCGAGATTTCAAACGAGAGCATGGTGGTCATCTCGCACCGCGTACATCGCCCATGCGCGGATCCGTGGCCCTGCAGCGTGCTCCAGATGGTAGACGCTTCCGCCGCGCGCACATCGTGCTGCCCAGCATCAAAGGCCAGACGGCCGCCACACGCGCAAGCGAAGCCGATGAGCCTGGCGGGGTTACCCACCACCAGGCCGTGATCGGGCACGTCGCGTGTAACGATTGCTCCGGCGCCGACGAGCGCGAATTTGCCCAATGTTACGCCGGGCAGCACAATCGCCCCGGCGCCGACCGAGCTGCCGTATTGGAGGACGATAGGTCCTACTTCCCAGTCGTCACCACCCTTTAGCTCGCCATGTGGCGTAATAGCTCGCGGCAGACGATCGTTGGTGATGCAGGCGTGGGGACCGACGAACACTCCATCCTCAAGTGTCGCGCCATGAAAGATGCTGACATTATTCTGCACCTTACAGCGATCGCCTATTCGCACGCCAAAATCAATGTACACGTTCTTGCCGACAATACATTCTCTGCCTATGACGACGTCCTCGCGGATCTGCGCGCCATGCCAGATACGTGTTCCGTCGCCTATCGATGCGCGGGGGGAAACCTCGGCAGTGGAGTGAATGGTGGCGGTGCTCATTGCCCTGCCAGTATACCAGGAAAGGATCGCCTGCCGGACCGGATCCGTCGCTTACGGTGGCACAGCCATGACGCGCCATACGGATACCATGGGCCCGTCTGGCGCAATGGAAGCACATGGCGCATAGCGAGTAACCGCGGTTACTCGCGCGCCGTGAGCACGTCGTTCTCGCTACGACTTTCCGCCGCGATGCCCGCTTTCGCCGCGCCTTTGATCGATTCCGGCCGCTTCAACGGCTGATCGACGAATGCGCGCAGCCATAACTCAAGATTGACCCAGCGCCAGATGATAGCCGGTGATATCGGCGCGCCGTTGAGAAACGCGGTGAACTGGTCACGCGCCACTTCGGGCCGGATATATCCGTGCATCGCCATGGCCGGAGACGCGAGGATAGCTTGTATGCCGTCCGCGCCGGGGCCGCGGAGCCACGCCGCTTCAGGGGTGGTGTATCCTAGCTTGTCGCGCCGGCGTCGAACGACTTCGGGGATTACACTTGTCGCTGCCTTGCGAAGTACGCGCTTGTTAAGCCCGTGGCCGAAGCGCATGGCGTTTGGCGCCCCAAACACAAACTCGATCAAGCGATAGTCAAGAAACGGCACGCGCGCCTCGACTCCAAATGCCATTGAATTTCTGTCCTCATAACGAAGGAGGGCTGGGAGGCTGGTCGCGGTAAACAATTGTTTAGCCACGGCGGCCAAATACCCCGGCTCGCTGGGCGCGAACCCGAGCGGCATCCGCCTAGCACTGCCGTCCTTGGCTTCGGCAATCCCTGGCGCCAACCAGGGTGGCAAGAGACGCGAGCGATCGATCCGCGAACGGACACCCGGTCTCAGCCAGCCGTGCCGTGCCCGCAGCGCCTGCCCAAGTTGGCGTTGCGCCGATCCCCACTTTGCCTGATGATATTGGTTATACAGCGCCATCTCGCGCGTAAGCTGGGCCAGCTCACCGGCAACGAGCAGGTCGGCGAAGAAGGGTCCATAATAACCCGCGTACCCGCACAAGACCTCGTCGGCGCCCTGGCCGTCGAGCAAGACTTTTACGCTATTCTTCCGCGCCAATTCCATTACATGCCACTGCGCGACGATGCCCGTCGACAGGAATGGCTCATCCTGGTGCCAGATCACGCCGGCTAGAACATCGAACAATCGCTCGCCTTGTGGAAATGTGTAATGCGCCGCCGCGCCGGTCTGTTGCGTGACCTCCCGCATGTAGCGCCGTTCGTCGATAGCGGTATCGTCAAAGCACGCGGAAAATGTCATCTGCTTCTCGCCGCGGCGATGCCATTGCTCGGCAAGCTCCTGGCCGCTGTCTGGAAACAACAGACGATTCGCGATCGATACAATGGTCGAGGAATCAAGGCCGCCGCTGAGACACGATCCGACCGTTACGTCGCTGCGGAGCCGCAAGGCAATGCTGTCTTCCAGTAACGCCCTGAATTCGTCTGCCCATTTCTGAATCGTCCGTTCGGACGCGGGCATGGCAAGAGTCTCGGCGTCCGGTGACGGAAGCGACCAATACCGCAGGTAGCGCCAACCAGTGCTATCGAAGGTTGCATGATGGGCGGCCGGCAACACTTTAATATCCGCGAAAAACGTTTGTTCGGCGTGGTCGACGACACCATGGCACAGGTAATCAAATATGGCGCCGTCATCTTGCCGCCTCCGCACCCATGGGAGAACAAGCAGCGCCTTTGGCTCGGACGCGAAGGCAAAACGACTACCCTGGAGCGCGAAATAGAAGGGCTTCACACCGCTCCGGTCGCGCGCGCAGAACAGACTTCGCTTCCTCGAGTCGTAGAGTGCGAAGGCAAACATGCCGTTAAATTTGTTCACGCAGTCAGCGCCATATTCCTCGAACGCGTGGAGAACGACCTCGGTATCGCACACCGAACGGAAGCGATGACCACGAGCGATGAGTTCCGGCATAAGCTCGCGATAGTTGTATACCTCACCATTGAAGGTGATCCAGAGCGTGGCATCCTCATTGGGCATGGGACAGTGCCCGGCATCCGACAAATCGATAATTGAGAGACGGAGATGCGCCAGGCCGGCAACGTCAAACATCTTCAGCCCCGCGTCGTCAGGTCCGCGATGCGCAAGCATGTGGCGCATCGCGTCCAACTCGCCGCGCTCGACCGTCTCACCGTCAAAGCGCACTATCCCAGCGATGCCGCACATCAGACAATTCTCCTTGTACCATTACCACTCAATGGTACTGGGGCGGGCACGCTTCAACCAGCCGCGCGCCACCTCCTGCTGCTACTTCATGCGGCCGAGATGAAGGATTGCCTCGGACATGCCGGTAGGGCATGATTGACGCGCGGCACGTGACGAGCTTTTGGGAACGCCGCGTCGTGTATGCTTACAATTGCTTCAGCGATGGCAGGCCCTTACGCATCCCCAGACAGTAGCCGGTGCGCATCCGACAGGACTGAGATGAGCGATCGCATAGCCCTGCTCGTGCATAACAGGTATGAGTCCGACCCTCGCGTCACGCGCCACGCCAGGGCCTCCCTGGCCGGCGGGTACCGGGTCGCGGTGCTGAGCGTGATTCCGCCCTCGACATCGCACGGCGCGACTGCACGCTGGGGTCATAACGTGGACGGCGCGCTGGTTTTTGAGAGTAGCGCGAAGCGGCGCTCTCTCTTTGGCGCGGCGCGCCTGGTTGCCGAGCGACTGCTCACACGGCGCACCACGCGGGCGAGCCAGGAGCGATCAGGAGAAGCGCTCACTGCCGATCGGCCAGGAAATGTCGCGGTACACGGCGCCGCGCCTGCCGACACGTTGCGAGCCCGGGTGGAGGCCGTCTTTCAGATTGTGCTGCTCCTCCGCAACAATTATGGGCTGTTTCGCCAATTCCGCGGCGTGGGCGCGGCACTAGTTCACGCCAACGACCTCAATGTCTTGCCCGCCGGTTACCTGCTGGCGCGGTATTGGCGTGCGCCGCTTGTCTACGACAGTCACGAGTTGTGGACGGAGCTTGACGTACCATGGTCGCCTACCCTTCGCAAGCTGCTCGCGATGCTCGAGCGCTCGTTGATCCGCGTGGCCGACGCGGCGGTTACCGTCAACTCGGCTATCGCCGATGAGCTGGCGAGACGCTATGATGTGCCGCGTCCGACCGTTGTAATGAACTGCGCGGAGCTACCGGACGACCATGGCTACAGCAATATCGGCGAAGATCCGGGCGAGATACATCCGGTGGGCACGCCGCCAGAGGGCTCCGCTCCCCTGCGGGTTATCTACCAGGGCATGTTCCATCAGCACAGCGGACTGCTGCATGTGATCGACGCCGCTGCTCTGGTGCCGGAGGTCATGCTGAGCATTAGGGGCAGCGGCGCCTTGCGCGACGCGATCGACGCGCACATCCGAGATCTAGGGCTTGGGAATCGGGTGAGGCTGCTCGACCCCATTCCAATGCGTGACCTCGTCCCGGCCCTGCGCGGATTCGACGTTGGCGTGGTCCCGTACTTGCCGGTTGGCATGAACTTCTATTTCTGTTCGCCCAACAAGCTGTTTGAGTACATGACCGCCGGCTTGGCCGTCGTGGCAAGCGACCTGCCTATTTTACGCGAAGTCGTTACGAACGCTGACTGTGGCTTCCTGTATGATCCGGGCAATGCCGAGAGTCTGGCGGCCGTTCTTAGCACGCTAGCTCACGACGCTGGGATTGTGCGCCGTTTCCAGGTCAATGCCCAACAGGCGGTGCAAAGCCGATACAACGCGCGGCACGAGGAGAACCGACTCCTTGAGGTGTATGGTCGCGTGCTGGCCGGCAGACACCTCTCCTATTCTTCCGGGGTATCCGCCGCGGCCCGCACGTCGCCGCGGACTGGCCAGGCGCTAATCATCAAATAGCGTGTCCGCGGGAACTATCTCGTGAACCGGGTTTGGCGCCGGCGAGGGCTCAAGGCGCCGCGATGTCACGATAGATTTGCATCACTTCCGTGTTGATTTTCGCCAGGTCATGGTATGTCGTTACATATTCTGGGCCTCGCTCGCCCAGAGCTTTCCGCTCGCCGGGCGACTCTATGAGCCGGCGCAGCGTCGCCGCGAGCTGGTCCGGCGCGCTGGACACGACGGGCAA
This sequence comes from Chloroflexota bacterium, assembly GCA_025450255.1. Next base: position 6,925 of record JANWHV010000241.1, read on the forward strand.
GTCGTATTGGTACGAGCGGAGGTCGTCGCGAAGGTAGGCTATTACCGGCTTGCCAAGCGCCATCATTTCCAGGGCAAACATGCCGATCCAGCCTATGAGCACCTGGTCCACGACAATGTC
>JANWHV010000242.1 GCA_025450255.1 Chloroflexota bacterium
GCGGCATTTTCCGGCTACCCGGCAGCCTTGGCGCGGCGCTCGACGCTCTGGAAGCGGACACCATATTGCCTGACGCGCTTGGTACCGAATTGCTCTCGGCAATTGTTGGTGTAAAGCGTCTGGAGGCCAGGCTGTTCGCCGAGCATGACGTGGCCTTTGAGTTGAAGATGCACAATACCCGCTTCTAGGGCGGTTGGAGGAAAACGATGATCATCACGACCACCGAAAACGTGCATGGCTATCAAATCCGCGAGGTAAAGGGCCAGGTGTTTGGCGTGGTCGTCCGCAGCCGCGGCCTTGGCGGCAATATCATGGCCGGGCTGCGGTCGCTCAAGGGCGGCGAGATCAAGGAGTATACGCAGCTTCTGGAAACGACTCGGAACGACGCCATCGACCGCATGGTGCAAAACGCACAGGCCCTGGGCGCAAACGCGGTGATCATGATGCGCTTTGATTCTTCCGAAATCGGTGACACGATGTCGGAAATCGTCTCGTACGGCACCGCCGTGGTACTCGACCGCGGCGAATAGTTTCACGTCCGCGCCAGGCGTTACTCTTTCGCCTGAGTTCCCGTTTTCCCTGGTAGAGCAACCGTGAATGGTGCGCATCTCACGGTCGGCGGTTAGCCCGGTCGTCAGGCTCGCCTCCCGTTCAGCGAGCGTGAACGCGGGGCGCGCCCCATGCCCTGGGCCAGGGAGCGACGGTATGTCAGAGTACTCGTTTGCAGGGCACGCCAGTGGCGCGGTAGCCTACGAAGCGGCATTGCCGAGGAATACGCGACGTGTGTGGGCGCCTCGTTCTCCCGCCGATGTAATGCGTGGTATTACCAGGAGGCCGATGGCAGGCGAGACGCCCCAACCCGCGTCGGGCGACGAGAGCGCAGCCGTTTCTCGGGACGCGCGGTTGGCGACGGACGCCGTTGCGGCGCCACGTTCCGCCCACCCCACGGGGGCTGCCCAGAGCACAATCGTGCTGTCGGCGCTTGACGACGCCACCCTGGTTGAACGCGCCAAGACTGACCCTGAAGCATTCGGGGTGCTCTACGAGCGGCACGCGCGCTCTGTCTTCGCCTTTGCCTTCAGCAAAGTACGCGACGCCGGCGTGGCCGAGGATCTTACCTCGCAAACCTTCTTGCAGGCGCTCCGCGCTCTGCCCCGTTACGAGCAGCGGGGCGCGCCGTTTCGGAGCTGGCTTTTCCGCATAGCGTCCAACCTGGTCGCGGATCGCCATCGCGCGCCGGTTGCCGAGGTACCGATGCGGCGCCGCGCAACCGAGGGCGAGGAATCAGAGGAGATTGACCCTGTGGATCCGCGCGCGGAGGAAGACATCACCTCGTGGGAACGGGCGCAGGCGTTCGCCAGGCTCGTGGAGAATCTGACACCGGAGCAGCGTACCGTCGTACACTTGCGCTTCGTGGACGGCCTACCGATAGCAGCGATCGCGAGCCACATGTCACGTTCGGAGGGTTCCATCAAGATGCTGCTCATGCGCGCGCTGCAGAATCTGCGGCGTACAATTGCTCTGGAGACCATGGATGCAGGATGACGCGCGAGCCGACCTGTTGTACCGGGCGCTCGTCGAAGGCGAGCCGCTGCCGGCCGACATGGATGATGCCGAGCTTACCGCGCTGGTGGGGCTTGGTGCCGAGCTAAGCTTGCACGGCGCGACCATCGCCCTGATAGAGGAAGCCGACGCGCGCTTCGATCCCGCCTTCAGCCGGCAACTGCGTGGCACTCTGGTGGCGGCGCATCCCGCCACGGCCAAGCCCGAAATCGCACCGGAGCCGGCGGTCACGACGCGCGCGATCGCCGCCGTGTCGCGGCGTTCGCGCCGGCTCTGGCGGCGGCTGGCCCTCGCCGTCACGGTCGTGCTGGCGCTTGTCGCCGCCACGGTAATCGCCTTGACCCAATCGTCGCGGCCCGCCTCCCAGCTTGGCCTCGCGCGATTGACCGCTACCGCGTTGTCCAAGGGTGTCCAGGCGCCGCGACACGCGTCAACCACAAACGCCGGAGCCACGGTGGCATCTCACGGCGCGAAAAGCGCTGCCACGGCGGCGCCGGACGCGCGCATCATGCAAACGTATGCCCAGGACCAAACCGCGAAAACGCCGACAGCGCGGCAGTTCGTGCCCAGTCAGGCCACGCCCCTGGCCGCGAAAGCGCTCAGCTACCAACTGGCGGCCAAACTACCGGCCGTACCGAGCGCGGCGCCTGTGTACCGCGTGCGGTACAACCAGATTTCCAGCGCGGCGTACCAGCGAATCGTCACGTCGTTCCCTGAACTGCGTGCCACGGGTGCCGCGGAACACTACGGCACAACGGGCGGTGATTCGCTGATAATCTCCCGGCAAAATGGGGAAGTCACGTACGCGGCGTCCACGTCCGGCGCTCGTTCCGCCGCGCGCATTCCCGCGGAGAAGGCGGAGCGCCTTGCGATCGCTTGGCTAGCGGCGCACGGCCTGTTGCCGGCGGTGGCCGGCAACAGGTACGCGGCCGTATCGACTAGCGGCGGCATCACTTTAGTACGTTTCGATCCCGCGATACGATTCCCAGTGACCGGCAATCCGATAGTCGTCGATCTCACGGTTCGGCTGGCGCCGGACGGGCATATTATCTCAGCGCACCGCCTGTGGCCTTCGTTGACGCCGGCCGGCGACGTACGGATCTTGACGCCCCAGGAAGCCACCAGGCCGGTGCAGGCGGCTCCACAGCCGGCAGCCGGTGGCGCGGGCGCTACGCCACGAAACTCGTCGACGCCTGGTCAAAGCGTGCAAGTTACCACTGTCTCGCTGGTATACGCGCCCGTTGGCATCGGCCCTACGCTTTCACTACGGCCGTTCTATAGTCTGCGGGGGCATAGGATTGGGGTACATGGTCCCGCGAGCGAGACGACCTATGTGGTGCCCGCGTCGAAGAGATCCGCACCATAGCCGCGCGGATTGCCGACGAAGACGGTCGCCGATCGAGTACCCTTCACTTGCGTACATTGCGGGCCGCTTGCGGCCGCACCAGGGAGAAAGGCGTCAGCGTGACCGGCATAATTGATCTGCGCAGCGACACCGTCACACTGCCGCCACCCGAGATGCGGCGGGCCATGTATGAGGCCGAGCTTGGCGACGACGTCTATGGCGAAGATCCTACCGTCAACCGCCTACAGGAGCGTGCCGCCGAGATAACCGGGAAGCAGGCCGCGATGTTCGTCACCAGCGGCACGCAAGGGAATCTCGTGGCCGTGCTCACGCATTGCTCTCGCGGTGACGAGATTATCGTGGGCAGTGAGGCGCATCTCCTGCACTACGAAGTGGGCGGCGCGTCCGCGCTCGCCGGGACGCAGGTACGTACCGTCCCAAACCAGCAAGACGGGACCATGAATCTGCCGGCAATCGCGAGCGTCATCCGTGACCGCACCGACGTACACAACCCGTACACCAGGCTGATCTGTTTGGAGAATACGCAGAACCGCTGTGGAGGGGTTGTGCTGGGAGCAGAGTATACCAAAGCGGTCCAGGCGCTGGCACACCAGAACGACGCCCTGGTCCACCTGGACGGCGCGCGGCTGTTCAACGCGGCGGTGGCCCTGGGCATTCCGGCGGCGGCGGTGGCGGCTGGAGCGGACAGCGTCACGTTCTGCGCCTCAAAGGGCCTTGCCGCCCCGGTCGGCTCGCTGCTCTGCGGCTCGCGGGACTTTATCGATCGCGCTCACCGCTGGAGAAAGGTGATGGGCGGCGGTATGCGGCAGGCCGGCGTCATCGCGGCGGGCGCGCTCTATGCCCTGGACAACATGGTGGAACGGCTGGCCGACGACCACCGGCTGGCGCGCAAACTGGCGGACGATCTTGCGGCTGTCCCGGGAGTCGACATTGATCCCACGCGCGTGCAGACCAACATCATCATTTTCAGCGTCGAGCCAAGCAGGCGTAGCTCCGCCGACGTGATCGCGGCCCTCAAGCCGCTTGGCGTGCTGTGCGACGCCCTGGACGCCGCACGGATCCGCGTGGTAACCCATTATGGGCTGGAGGAGAAGCACATCGATTGTGCCGTATCGCGCATTGCGATGGCAATGCGCGGACAATAGGGCCATTTGCTTCTAATCTGCTCCAGGGCACACAGGGTGCCACATTTTCGATGGATAGTCTCACCAGAAGCCCTACCCCTCGGGCCATAACCGTAGCTGGACCGGCTGTGGCTCCATGGCGCGCAGCAGGCGCTTTATTTTCAGCAAAGCGCCCGGGGCCTCGGGTGCCCGCTTGCCGTCCAGCAGCACGAACGGCGCCGCGCGGTTGGCGGTCACACCCATCGCCCGCAAGTCACGCACATCGCGCAGCGCGCCCACGTGCCGCAGATCCACGATCCGGCGCGCGCTCACCGGCCCGATTCCCGGCACGCGGAGCAGTTCCTCGTAGCTCGCGGTATTAACCTCGACTGGGCTTGCCTCGGGTGAAGCCATGGTGACGGCAAGCTTGGGATCCAGCGCCAGCGGCAGGCTGCCGGCAGCGTCAAAGGCCGCGTCCAGCTCGGCGTCCGCATATTGATAGTGGGTTGCCAGCCAATCCCACTGATAGAGGCGCGCTCGCCGTCGCGAGTCTGGCATCGAGGCGTCCGCCAGCGGCGTGCCTGGGGACGGCGTGAACGTGCCGAAGTGTACGCGCCGCATATCATACTCCCGCCGCAGCCACCTGCTGCCCTGAGCAAGCGCGCGGTCGCCGGCCGCCGCCGCGCCAGGCGCCGCCACGCCCACGATTAACTGGCTGGTGATGCCGGAGCGGATCGCGCCCGAGCGATGGAGATCGCGGAGCCGCGCCAATGGATCGAGAATGTCTTCCCGCCAGCGTTTCCCAGTGTGCAGGCCATCGAGATATTCCGCGCTCGGTACCTCGACGTTAAGCGACAGCCGATCGGCCACCTGGGCCGCCTCCTCGATTGCCGCCATGCCCGCGCCCGGCAACACCTTGAGATGGACGTACCCCGCGAAACCATGGCGCGCCCGCAAAATGCGCACCGTATCGATCATGCGGGCCATGCTGTTGTCCGCGTTGCCATCGGTTGCGGAACTGAGCATCAGGCCGGCGACCTTGCCACGCTGCCATTGCGCGGCGAACGTATCGGCTAACTCGACCGGCTCGAACGCCGCGCGCTGCGGATCGTTGCTCCTTCGGAGGGGGCAATAGGCGCAGTCGTGCTCGCAATAGCTGCTTTGCAGCACGCGCAGCAGCGTGTTCGGCGCGCCACCCAGCGAATCGCCCACGCACAGCGCGGCTCGCGGTCCCACCGGCCGGGCGATGTGCCGCGTGTCACCGGCAATATCAAAGCGCGCGGCGCCGCCGAGCAGCGCGAGCTTATCGCTGGTCTCCATTCCCGTATTGTCTCCGTTTTTCGGACTGCGGTCCGCGCCTTGACACGGCGCAATCCGCCCGTTAACGTTTCCCCAGTCGAGGCCGGGTTCAAAAGCGGTGGGCCCGGCGGTTCGGAACGAAATGGAAGGCTTCACGGCCCATGGTTTCCAAATCTCCTACCATTGTATTCTTCCCGGAGGGCGCGTTCGGGCCGACCAACAATCTGGTCGGCATCGCGCACATTCTCCAGCAACGCGGCGCTCGCTGCGTGTTTGTAATCGAGGAATCGTTCGCCGGAACATTGGAGGTCAGGGGGTTCGAGGAGCGGTTGATGCGCCTCAAGCCAAAACCGGAAGTTGAAGAAGAGCCCGGCCAATACTGGAAGGACTTCATCCGCGAGACGGCGCCGCGGTTTCGAGAATCGACGCGCGATCAAATCGAAACGCTGACCAAACCGATCTGGGTCGAGTTGATCGACGGATCCAGGTACGTAGACGAGCGCCTGGCCGAAATCTTCGCCGCGGTACAGCCGGATGTCATCGTCCAGGACAACGTTATCGCCTTTCCCGCCGTACTTCGGTCGGGCGTGCCATGGGCGCGCGTCGTCTCCTGCAACCCACTTGAAATGAGCGATCCGTCGATCGCGCCGGCCTACTCCGGCCTGCCGGCGGCCGATCGTTCGCACTGGGATGACTTTCGCCAGAAGTATGAAGCGGCCCACGGCGAGTTGCACGCCAATTTTGACGCTTTCGGCCAGGCACGCGGCTGCCCGCCGTTGCCGGCCGGCCAGTTCATGTATGAATCGCCGTATCTGAACCTGTACATCTACCCGGCGGAGGTGGACTACCATCGATCGCGACCACTCGACCCCACGTGGCACCGGCTCGATTCGTGCGTGCGCGCCACTGAGGCGCGGTTTACCCTGCCGCCTCACCTACGCAAGGGGCCGGGAAAGCTTCTGTATGCCAGCCTCGGCAGTCTTGGCGCCGCGGATACCGACCTGATGCGCCGCCTGATCGACGTACTGGGCAAGAGCAAGCACCGCGTGATCATGAGCATGGGACCGCAACACGATCAACTGACGCTCCCCGACACAATGTACGGCGAGCAATTTCTTCCCCAGCCGTCAATCCTGCCAATGGTTGACCTTGTCGTCACGCACGGCGGCAACAATACGGTGACCGAGTGTTTTTACTTTGGCAAGCCCATGATCCTGGTGCCGCTGTTCTGGGATCAGCACGATAACGCGCAACGCATCCACGAGACTGGGTTTGGCGTGCGCTTTTCGGCGGCCGGCTTCGATCGATCGGCATTCCTCGGCGCCATCGAGCGATTGCTGAGCGATCGCGCCCTGGCTGGGCGCATGGACGCGATATCGGCGCGGCTGCAAGCGGATCCCGGTACGGTGAAAGCAGCCGCGCTGATCGAGCGATTGGCGCATGAGCAGCGCCCGATTGTCGGCCCGTAGCGCCGCGAAGTGCCAGGACCGTGCTGTCGCATCGAGAATGGCGAGGCATCGCAGGCGCGAGAGGCGTCACGCATTGACCCACCGCCGTGTTCGCCTCATTGGGGATAGCGAGGCGAACGCGGTACGAATCCCGCCAGGTCATATGTGGATGGCCGGCCCGTCGGAGTAAGCGTTACCAGTCAGCGGCATCGCGCACGAGGCGGATATCCTCCAGCCTGCCCAATGTATCAAGCTGGATGGCGACCACGTCCACGCGCCAGAGCGTCGTAGCCGGCCCGTTGGCCGCGACATAGTGCTCCGCGGCCGCCACGATATGCGCGATTTTGGTTGGCGTTACCGCTTCCTCGGGGACGCCAAAGGCGGTGCCGCGACGCGTCTTGACTTCGACAAAGACCAGAATGTCACCGTCGCGGCATACAAGGTCAACCTCGCCGCCAGCGGCACGATAGTTCCGCGCCAGCGCCACGTAGCCCTGTTGGGCCAGGAATGTCTCCGCAAGGTGCTCGCCGCGGTCGCCGAGGCGCCGGCGAGCATGAGGCATGCTAGGCCTTGACGGCCTGCGGCAGACGCTTTTCCTTGATGCGCGCCGACTTGCCGGTGCGCTCGCGGAGGTAATACAGGGCCGCGCGGCGTACGTCGCCGCGGCGGACGATCTCAAACTTGTCGATACGCGGCGAGTTCAGCAAGAAGGTCCGCTCAACGCCAATCTGGCCGCTGAGCCTGCGCACGGTAATGCTGGCATCGACGTTGGCCTTGCGGTTCCGAATGACCGTGCCCTCGAAGACCTGCACGCGCTCCTTGTTGCCTTCGACAATGCGCGCGTGTACGCGCACGGTGTCGCCGACGTTAATTTCCGGCAAGTTCGTCTTTAACTGACTGTTGCGCACCAGGTCAAGAATGTTGCTCATCGTTTTTCTCCCGCCGGCTCCCTCAGGGAGCAATCCCGCGCGGGCCGCGGTGGCGGGTGAAAACCCTGCCTGCCGACACACTTGCCCGCCACAACTCTATCGTACGTTGCCAGCAAAGGATGGTAGCATACCGGCCCACCGCACGCAAATTGCGCGGGCGGCGGATGTGGTGGTTGGGCGAGGAATTCAGTTCGCGCCATGTGGTGGTTGTGTGAGGCGCGGACTGCGGTCCGCGCCGAAATCACGATGACGCGCGGCCCAGGACGACGAATGTGCCGGGTCGCGATCCGGCGCGCGTCAGACCGGCATTAGTAGCCCATCGCATATGCCGCGACGCCACGCGGCGATGCCGCCGCCTCTATCCTGCCGCTGGCGGCATCGAAACGCGCGCCGCAAACCTCGCCGTTTTCCCAGGCATCCGCTACCGTGATGTCATGGCCGAGGGCTTCCAGCGCCAGCCGCGTCTCCGGCGCGATGCGATCCTCAA
>JANWHV010000243.1 GCA_025450255.1 Chloroflexota bacterium
ACCCAAAGAGTCTCACAATGGGCCGGCATCCGTTACCAAGGCTGTGTAACAGGCGCTGCTGTCGCAGGCGAAAGCATCGAAGTTGATGAACGTATCGCAGGCCCCCGTGGCACAATGGGCGATCGGTGTTGCCCGCACTTGAACCCGGAAGGTGCCTAGCGACCCCCACTGGGGCAAACGCGCCTTGGGGAAGAGATAGGCCAGCAGCGTTTGTAGGAACAGCCCTCGTGTATCGGTGGCCCGTTCGACCGGTAGGGCCGTGCGGACGGTTGGCTGGTCGGGGTCAAAGAGGCGTGGTTGCCAGATCGAGCAGGGGGCTGGGGCTGGAGAGCAGCCATCAAGCCGCCCGCGCACAAGGAGAGACCGCCGAACCCACAGCTTTGGCGTATGGATCAGCAGTATATGCGCTTCGGCTACGCGATACACCCTGCCGTGGCTCCCGGCGCCATTCAACGCCATGACGCCCCAGGCGACGACTGCCACAAGACAAGCCACGGCAGGCAGGACGAACAGTAGCGGTTTCATCTGGTACGCATCCCGATCGTGAAGAATTCGGTCGCTGCCTGCGATTATCGGCCGCGCCGAGAACCCCGTCCATGAACGGCATACCGCACAATAGACCGCACAACCCAGCCGGCCCGCTCCGCCGCGCCTTGCTCGGCGGTATGGCCACCGCGGAGTTCCAGTCGCATCGGAAGGGCTGGTTGTGAACCGACCGTGAACGCCGCATCTCGTTGTGCAATTGGTAGCGCTTCACGCCCGGGCACTCGGGCTGCCTCATGGAGGCGGAAGCGATGGATATTCCCTGCATGTGTATCCGGAGGTCGTGTCGAGACATGCGGCGCTCTATGCGGCGGCCTCGCAGCGCCGCTTCAGACCCTCTGCCTCCATGCGCACGTAGCGGCGCGTCATCCGCGCCAGGAGCAGTCCCACAAGCCAGCCGAGCGCGCCGCGCTGCCGAATGCCCAGGCGGACCGCCATGTCGCCGGCCGGTCCCGGCGTCAAGCGATGAGTGGCGATGGTCGTCATCCCGGCACTCCGGGCTTGCCAGGAGAAGGACTGCCCAGGCTCGACCTCCGTCACTTCCCATACGACCGCCGGCATCCGCGGCTGCTTAATCTTCACGCGGCTGCCCACGGCGATACGGTCGCCGGTGACGAATTGGAGGCGGGTCATCGACGCCGTCCACTCCGGCCAGCGCGCGACATCGATCAATACCGACCAGATGTACTCGCGTGGCGCCACGATAGCGATGGAATCCTCGTAATCCATGGCACCCTCCCGACGAACGCGGCGGGCAGCCGGCGGTTCGATACCGGCCCCGCGCTGCTCGACCCAATGAATATAGTGTGCCATGTGGTACATGACTGTACAGGCTGGCCGGCTGCGGAAAGGGAACACTGCCGCCGTGGACGAGGCCCACGAGTGCTACCTCGCCGGCTTTGAAGCGCGGCTTTCCGCGCAAAACACGGTCCCCTGAGATGCCATGAGCGGCATTTCCGGACATGCAACAATCCGCGAGCCGTCTCCACGTAAATCTACACCGGCACGGTCCAGAGATCGCGCAGGGCCCGCAGCCCATGGCGAGGATGCCACGACGGCGCCGGATCCTCCATGCGGCTGGCAGACAGGCGGTCGAGTATCGCGTTCAGCGCGTAGCGCCCCTCGGTGCGCGCAAGCGGCGCGCCCAGGCAGAAGTGCGCGCCCCAGCCGAACGCGACCTGCTTGTTCGGCGCGCGGTCGATACGCAGACAGTTCGGGTCAGGGAAGGCCGCCGGATCCCGATTTGCCGCCGCCGCGCATAGGACAATAGTTTCGCCGCGCCGGATATGCCGGCCGCCGAGATCCAGGTCCTCGCCCGCCACGCGCGAGATGAGCGGGATCGGCGCTTCGAAACGGAGGAACTCCTCCACCGCGGTGGGCATCAGCGCGGGATCCGCGCGCAGGCGGGTGAGCGCATCCGGGTGCTGCAAGAGCAGCAAGGCCGAAGAGCTGATCAGGCTTGTCGTCGTATCGTGGCCGGCGGAAAACAGAAAGACGCAGATGCCCAGCACCTCCGGCACGGTCATGCCGACGGCGTCGGTCATCGTCGTCGCCAACTGGCTCACCACGTCGTCCCCCGGCTGACCCTTGCGGCGCTCGATCAGCGTCTTGAAGTAGCCGGTCATCTCCAGGACGCCGTCATGGGCGCGCTCCGCGCTGGCCACGACGCCGGGGCCGGCCTCGGCCACATAGTCCGAGATATTGATCACCGCTTGCCAGAAGCGGTCGCGGTCCTCGGGCGGTATGCCCAGGATCTCGCAGATGACGGTGAGCGGCAGGGGATGAGCGAGGCCGGCCACCAGGTCAACGCGGGGGCCCGTCATGCGGCCCGCCAGATCGTCCGCGAGCGCCCGTACCCGATCGTCGAGGTTCCGCGCCAACGTCGGCGTGAAGACGCGCGCCAGCAGGCGGCGAATCTCGGTGTGACGCGGCGGATCCATGAAGCCGAGCCAGTTAGAAATGTGTTCGCCCAGGGCCTGCAGCCGGGTTTGCATCTCTGGCGGCAGCTTCCGCATGCTGACGTACGCGCGATCGGAGGAGATTCGCGGGTCCAGCAGCGCCTTGACCACGTCCTCGTGCCGGCACACGAACCAGGCATCGAGTGGCTCGCTCCAGTGCGTGGGGTGCTTCTCGAGCAGCCAGGTGAACAGGGGATACGGATCGTCGAGATGGCCCTCGCAGTATGCCTGGTAGGTAGCCGACCACCGCGCACCGAGTTCAATGGCCGTCCCAGCCATGTGCCCGCCTCCCTTTACGCGCTCCCGCTCACCGCCGGCATTGTCTACACGATATGTGGAGCAAGGTCTACCGCGGCCACCGGCGGGCGAGGTAGAGTATAGGATCGTGCCGCTGGCCTGTCAACAGTATACGTACGCGGCCTGTGTTGAGAGAAGACGTGTAGTATCACCTTTATCCACCTCTCGCGTGCCCAGGGATACGTTCACCACCGAGGCACGGAGAACCAGGTGAACTTGACAGGCGATGCCGCTCCATGGGGTAAGGATCGGCTGTTGAATCGGCTATAGCGTGGCCGCGTCAAGGCCGAAATGCGCCAGCAGCGCGGCGGCGAAGGCATCGGGGCCATCAATATTCTGCTCCACGCGCCGGCCCTGCTCGCTAACGATCAACCGGCGATCGCTGAGCGTGACGTGCCCACCGGGTAGTATGCGCGTGCAGACGCGGCCGCGCCTAAAGTGGGAGTCGGGCGATGATTGCTGATACTGGCACATCGCCGCGAAATCCTCCAGGCGCCGCGGTTGCAACGTAAAACGATACTGTGGCGCCCATGCGCCATCGGCATCGCGCTGGAGCAGCGTCCATTCCTCTCCCGTTTGGTCGAGCCGGTACTCCATGCCATCCTGGAGCTGAGGGCCCGGCTCGTCCAGGCACAGCGGCTCGCGGAAACCATCGCCAAATCCCACATCCACCAGCCGGCGCCGCTCCAGATGGACCAGCAAGGTCAGATGGTCGAACTCAGGGCCGAACCCGCCGCTGCTGCTGTGTACGCGCGCCGACAGCAGATCGACGCGGAAGCCCAATACGCGAAGCAATTCGGCGAAAAGGCCATTCAGCTCATAGCAGAAGCCACCGCGCCGCCGCTCCACGATCTTGGCGAAGAAGCGATCCCGCGCCAGGACGATCGGGCGCTTCAGGTGGATGTCCAGATTCTCGAACGGCACGGCAAGGAGATGGGCGCGGTGGAGCGCCCGCAAGGTTTCGGCGCCGGGCGCCACGGGTCCGCGGTACTCGATACGCGCCAGATACGCGCCAATGTCGGGATTCGCCAACACCTTACCCCCAATCCACGCGTCCGGCATGAAGGGGGCCGGCGCCGCCCACGTTATATCCTCGATCGTGCACCGGTCACGGCGAGCATATCAAGGGTTAACAATGATCCATTGCCCGCGCGTTCACTCTACCGGCCAGTGATTCGGCACCTCATATGCCTCATCGCTCCCCGGCCAGGGCGGCATCGTCATGCAGATGAATTCCAGTGGCCGATCGCCGGTATTGCGAAACTGGAAATGCGTGCCGGTTGGGATGGTGACACACACGCCCGGCGTGACCTCTACCTCATCTTCCTGGCTATCCAGTTTCCGCCACATCCGGCCGCGGCCGGCGCTGAAATACCAGATCTCCTCGATCGTTTTGTGCGCTACGGCCTGCGATACGCCACCGGCGGGAAGCGTTACATGGGCCACCGAACCGCGTGCCAGGGAAAGCAATTCGCGGATATGGGAGCGATCGGGCGCAAGGTGATCGTACCGCGGCGAGATGCGCTTTGTGGCATACACAACCCTACAGTCCTCTACGTCACTATTCCCTCCGCCTCACAGTGTACGCCATGTAGTTTCTCTACCGTGCCCGCGTCATGGGTGGGACATCACGGGATCGTGCTAACCAGGGTGGCAATGATCCGCGGGCCGGCAATTCCCCTAGAAATTCACGTTGCTGAGCTGGCCGCCGTCGACGCGCAGGTTGGCGCCATTGATCCAGCTCGCCGCCGGGCTGGCCAGAAAGGCCACGGCGCGCCCCACCTCCGCGGGCGTGCCCATGCGCCCAGACGGTATCTTTGCCCGCACCGCGTCATAGACGGCCGGGTCGTTCCGCTTCACGCCATCCCAGAAGCCGTCCGGGAAGTCGATAGAGCCGGGCGAAACGACGTTCACGCGGATGCCCTCCGCGCCGTAGGTCTGGCTCAACTGGCCGCCCAGGCCGACGAGCGCCGCCTTGAGCACGCCGTAGGCATGCTGCGTGGCGTCACTTTCGGCGATCGTCGCCGAGATCGAGGCGATCAGCACCACCGAAGCGGCCGCGGAGCGGCGCAGATAGGGCAGGGCGGCGCGGCAGCCGCGCACGCCGCCCATCAGGTCGATCTCATACGTGCGCCGCCACGTCTCCTCGTCCTCGCCGTCGGCCAGCGCGCTCACGTTGTGTACCAGGATATCGATGCCGCCGAGATCGCGCGCCGCCGAATCGATCCAGGCCGCGTAGGCGGGCGCGTCGGCCACGTCCACGGCGCCGCCGAAGGCGCGGATCCCCGCTGCCCGCAGTACCGCCGCGGCCGCCGCCACGTCGCCGGCGTTGCGCGCGCAGATCGCCACGTCCGCGCCTTCGGCGGCCAGCGTCTCGGCGATGGCGCGACCGATGCCGCGTGTCGCTCCGGTGACCAGGGCCTTCTTCCCGGACAGTCCCAGATCCATCACGATCCTCACTTTCTTACGCTATGCGCGCCAACTCAGCAATCGGCCCGATTTGTCTCTGCCGCGAGAGACCACATCCAGGTTGAGAACTGCTTCCCGGTCTCATCATCTCAAGAGGGAGTGCCGGATCACGGGGAAAGGGATTGACGCGCCAGGAAGCCGCTATCCGTACACCGCCTTGAGGACTGAACACGCGCGCAGTGTCACCCATTTGCTCGGCTGGCCCTGCTGATCGATATCCACCCAGGTTTTGCCATTGGGGGCAGACTGATTCCTCCAGCGCCCTGACTGCTCTTGTTGGCTGAGGAGCCACTCGACCGCGCCATCGAGGCGCGCATCTTTGGCAAAGCCAAGCTCACACAGGGCCGTGACATTCTGGAGGATGTCGGCGACATAGCCTGAGGGAAAGCCCAGCTTGAACCAGGACGGGCTTGGCGTCATATTACCCCAGCCGGCCGGGTACGCGGCGGTGGCCGGGTCACAACTAAAGAGGAACGCTGCCCCCTGCCGGATGGCGCGTTCCACGTGTGGCGCTCGCCGTTGGGGAGGGATGCGCGCCAGCGCCAGCAGTCCTTTGATCGCTCCCCAGGCGCAGGGGAGTTGCTCGTTCGACACGCAGCGGAAGCCCGGTCCACTGGTTCCCGAGCGGTAATAGCGGCTGAAGCCTTCGCCGGTGATCGAGCGTGCTTGCCAGTCAATCGCACGCTGCACGCGCTCATCCTCCAGCCGGCCAAAACCGATCAGCGCCCGCAGCAGATTGCCGTTCAGACAATGGATCACGAGAGAGGGGGGAGGGGGAGCTTCTTCCCTGCTTCCTCCCTGCCAGTAGGCGAATCCCCCCGTCCGGGCCTGGCTGTGGGACAACACGTAGTCGCATGCCGTCTGCACGCGCGCGTCCGTGCCATCAGCGCCAAGCTGGTCGAGAAAGATGAGCTGCCAGACCGTTCCCCGGTACTTGGGCGCATAGCCTGGGCCCGGTTTGACCCAGAACCCCGCTGGCTGTTGAGCGGCGAGGATGGCGGCAATGGGGCCGGTCTGCATGGCGGCGGCGCGCGCCTGCCGCGCCTCTGGCGTATCCTCTGGCCGATCGAGGAGCCGGCGTAAGGCCAGATGGCGGACCGCGGGGGTATCTTCTTCGAGCAACCAGGGCAACGGATCCCCTTTGAGCACGCGTAGCCAGGTGGTCATGCCTCGTCTTTCCTGTCTCGTAGCGTGGATTCAAGGGCAGACCAGATCCTACCGCGCCGCACGCTCATGTGACGGAACAGCGGGCTCGCTTCGGAGCATATCGCGCAGCTTTCACAGTATCACATTCCATATCACCTGCTCTGACTCCGCGCGTGAAACGTGCGGCCCCGACATGCGCGTATCCCACGGCTCGCCTCCTCGGCCACACTATGAATGCATCGGCGGCATGCCCGCGCCTGTATCCGTGGCGTGGCCGGGTTCCCTTCCCTGGCGGCGAACCTCCCAGCTTTGACGACCTGTGGGTCATCGGCAAGGAACCGCTGCCCGTGGCCCAGTGGTGACGCCATCAGCGCCTGCTCCACAAAGGCGCGCAGGGCATCCTGACGGCGGCAGAGCAGG
>JANWHV010000244.1 GCA_025450255.1 Chloroflexota bacterium
CACCAACGCTCACCCGACCAATACTACGGGAACGACAAGACCTTCGTGATCGAACAACTGCGAAAGCCGGGCGCCACCATCGTCTATGCGGGCGACGGCTATTCGGATCGTGCCGCCGCCCATGCGGCGGATCTGCTCTTCGCGAAGTCAAAGCTTGCGGATTACTGTATAGAGCAAGGACTGCCCTTCGTGCCGTTCAGCACCTTTCATGATATCCAGGCGTATTTTGAGCGCCTGGAATCCGTATCATAGGGAAGCCTCGCGTGTTTTGGAGCGATCGTACGAGTTAGGTAAAGGTCTGGAAGATGGCGGTCAGAGGTATCCGAGGCGCGACAACCGCGGATCGCAATACGGTGGAAGCGATTGACGCGGCGACGCAAGAACTTCTGCTGGAAATGGTCAAGAGGAATCGCCTGGATACGGCGGAGATCGCGTCGGCCTGGTTCACCACGACGCCCGATCTGGATGCTTCGTTTCCGGCGTACGCCGCGCGCATGTTGGGATGGATCTCGGTCCCCCTGATTTGCACGACGGAAATCGACGTGCCTAACGCGTTGCCCAGCGTGGTCCGGATATTGCTACATTACAATACCGACCTGCCGCAGTCCGCCATGCACCACGTTTATTTGCGCGGCGCGATTGCGTTACGGAAGGATCTTGTGCAGCGGTTCGGCGACGCGCCCAGCGAGTGATTTCGTGGCGATCTGGTGACCGGCGGCAGTGTGCGCCTGCCGAGAATCCATATCCTGTCAGGCGTCTTACAGCGCCTGGCTCCCGCCAAACACCCGTCTCAGGGTTGCCCGGATTGCCAGAACATGCGAGTTACGGTAGAAATCTCCGATCGACGCCGGATCGCTGCCCTGGTCGCGCACCGACTGTTCAAACGTGTAGCCGATCGTTTCCTCGATCCCCGAGGCCGTTTCCCAATCGGTATCGACGGCGCCTGACTCGATAGCGCTCCGCGCCAGGCCGTCAAGCGTGACAAAGTAGGCGCGATTGCGGTCCAACAGGTCGGGCGTGGTAGTGCCGCCGTGGCAGGGAATTACCACCACCGGGCGAAGTTCCCCCAGCGTGTCGAGAGAATCCAGCAGGATATCAATGTTCGCGTCCCGCCCGCAATACGGGTATGGGTGCTCGGCCGCGTCTCCGGCCAGCAACAGGCGAATCTCCGGCAGCCACACGGACATGTGATCGCGGGTGTGGCCGGGAGTGGGCAACAGGACCAGGGACAGGTCACCGCCATCAATCGTGCATGACCCCGCGAAGCTGATGGTTGGCGGCACCAGGCGCGCATGTGCCAGATTCGGCTCTAGCTTCTGGCGCTCCTCAAGATAGCGCCGTTCCTCGGCGGAGCGCAGCCTGGCGGCCGTCGCCTGGCCCGCGATGATTGGGGCTGGGTACTGGCCGCCTGGAGATTCGAATACCGCGTTGCCCCAGGCGTGGTCGTAGTCGGCATGCGTGTTGACGACCAGCACCTGCCGGCCGGCGATCTGGCCTTCCACCATGCTCCGCACGGCCAGGATCTGCTCGGGCGTGATCATGGTATCGACGAACACCAGATACCGTTCGGTAACGATCACGCTCGTATCGATTTCATGAGGAACGCGGAATACGCGCACCCGGCTGTCCCAGCCGGTGTTCGGTACTTCGATAACTTTCTTGTCCTGCGACTCAGTCACAGCGTACCTCCCGAACTCCCTTGTGCATCTTGTACAACACCAGACGGCTTGCTCGGGCCCAGGCCGGACTCACGAATAGAGAAGCAGCTGCGTGCAGCGGAAGATCGCGATGGCGCGCCCGCTGCCCTCATCGTGTACCGTCGCGTCCCAAACTTGCGTGGTGCGCCCGCCGTGTACCAGCGTGGCCTCGCAGCTAATGGCGCCCCGCAGGGCGGTGCCAAGAAAATTGCTCTTGAGCTCGATGGTGGTAAAGTTGGTCGCACCCTCGGGTCTGAAGGCAAGGGCGCCGTAGCCGCAGGCGGTATCGGCCACCGCGATCACGGTGGCGGCGTGCAAATAGCCGTTAGGGGCCATGTGCTCGGGTCGCAACACCAGGCGGCAGGCAATGCGGCCCGTCGTGATGTCCGTGAATTCAATGCCGATATATTCCGGCAGAAAGCCGATGCCGCGCGCGTTAAGCTGATCGACCGTCATCATTGCCGCGCCTTCCCGCCGACTAACCGTGGCCACGCTCATCTGCTGTGAACATAGCGCAAAATGCCCAGGGCCTCGCGGTGGCCGCGGGCGCCGCCAAGGGGCGAGGTCCGAGACGCGCCATCGGGATCGCCTATGCGCGCGACTTGCTGTATGATCGCCGAAGTCATAGCATACGTCCCAACCAGCGAGCCATCATGGCAGCGGATTCAGTTGCCAGATCGAATTGCGCTCCGTCAAGGTCCTGTTATCGGTCGAGGTGGCGTATTGATGCGTAACGAAGGGAGTTGGTCGTGGACGGCTTGATCATGGAGTACCAGCTTACCGTGCCGGCGATTCTGCAACGCGTCGAGACGCTGTGGCATGCTACCGAAATTGTCAGCAGGCGCCCGGACAAGACGCTCCATCGCTACACCTACGGTGAGATGGCCGACCGGGCGAAGCGTCTCGCCCTGGTGCTCCAATCGCTCGGCGTGAAAAGCGGGGATCGCGTGGCGACGTTTTGCTGGAATCACCGCGAACACGTCGAGGCGTATTTTGGCATTCCGGCGGCCGGCGCGGTGCTCCATACCTTGAATCTGCGCCTGCATCCCGACGACCTTACCTATATCGTCAACCACGCGTTCGACCGTGTGGTGATCGTCGACGATGTGCTGCTGCCGCTCTTTGACAAGTTTCGGCACCGCACCGAGGTGGCTCACGTGATTGTCGTGCCGACGAGCGGACAGGCTCTGCCGCCCGGCAGCCTGAACTATGAGGAGCTGCTTGCGTCGGTTGACCCGGCGCACTTCACGTACCCGGACCCCAACGAGTGTGAAGCCGTGGCGATGTGTTACACCTCGGGCACGACCGGCAGACCGAAAGGCGTGTTGTATTCGCACCGCGCGATCGTTCTGCACTCGCTGGCCAGTGCGCAGCGCGATATGCTGGACGTTGGTGAATCAGACACCGTGGTGCCGGTGGTGCCGATGTTCCATGCCAATGCCTGGGGGCTGCCCTTGACCTGCGCGCTGGTTGGCGCCAGGCTTGTCTTGCCGGGACCGCATCTGGACGCGGCGAGCCTGCTCGACTTGTTTCAGGCGGAGCGGGCAACAATTACCGCCGGCGTGCCGACCATCTGGCTGGGGATTCTGAGCGTGCTCGACGCCAATCCGGATGGATACGACCTGTGCCTGACTACTCTGGTGGTTGGAGGACAGGCCGCGCCGAAGAGCATGATCAGGGGCTTTCAGGAGCGGCACGGGCTGCGCGTGGTGCATGCCTGGGGAATGACCGAGATGGCGCCGATGGGGACTGTGTCGCGCCTCACGGGTACCCTGCGGACCGCGCCGACCGACGAGCAGTATACGTATAGGGCCATGCAGGGGCAGCCGGCGCCGTTTATTCAGATCCGCGCGCGGGGCGAGAACGGACTGGTGCCCTGGGACGGCGCGTCGATAGGTGAGCTTGAGGTGCGGGGCCCCTGGGTGGCAAATGCCTATCACGACAACGAGGAGGCGAACGATCGCTTCACGCCCGATGGATGGTTCCGCACCGGCGACATCGTGAGCATCGATCGGCGTGGATTTGTGAACGTCCAGGACCGCGCCAAGGATGTGATAAAATCGGGCGGCGAATGGATCAGCTCGGCGGCGATGGAAAACGCGCTGATGGGCCACCCATCGGTCACCGAAGCGGTCATTATCGCCGTGCCGCACGAGAAGTGGGGCGAGCGCCCGCTGGCGGTCGTAGTGCGGCGTGAGGGGGCATTGGTGTCCGAAGCTGAACTGTTGAAGTTCCTGGAGCCGGACTTCGCCCGCTGGTGGATCCCGGACGGCGTGGAGTTCGTCGACGAGATCCCCCGCTCCTCAGTGGGAAAGTTTCTGAAGTCCGCGCTTCGTGACCGCTTCCGTGATTACAATAGTGCTCAAGCAAGCAACAATCCCGCGAAGGCATCGGTATCTCGCCACTCGAGCCCTGAATTGGAGTAACAAATGAACGAAGCAGTAATCGTCGAGGCGATTCGCACGCCGGTTGGCAGGCGGAACGGTATGTTGAAGGACTGGCATCCCGTCGATCTGCTTGGCTACACGCTGGCGGCGCTCGTTCGTCGCGCGGGCGTGGACCCAGCGGCAATTGACGATGTGATTGCCGGCTGCGTGGCCCAGGTCGGCGAGCAGAGCCTGAACGTGGCGCGAAACGCCGTGCTCGCGGCGGGCTTCCCGGAGTCGGTGCCGGGGACGACCATCGACCGCCAGTGCGGCTCGAGCCAGCAGGCGGCGCACTTCGCGGCGCAAGGCGTCATGTCGGGAGCGTATTCAATGGTCATCGCCTGCGGCGTGGAGTCCATGACTCGCGTGCCGATGGGTTCTTCGTCAGATCATGGGCCAGGTAAGCCTTTCGGCGATCGCATGACCGCTCGTTACGCGAACGGGCTTGTCCACCAGGGTATAAGCGCCGAGCGCATAGCCCAGAAGTGGAGCATCGATCGGCTTGAGCTCGACGAGTTCAGCCTGATGAGCCACCAGCGCGCCGCCGCCGCGGCGGCGGGTGGACGGTTTTGCGCGGAAATCCTCCCACTACCCGCTGCTGATGATGCGGGCGCATCCCCAACTCTCACGGCGGACGAGGGGATTCGATCCGACACGTCGCTGGAAAAGCTGAGCGCGTTGCGGCCGGCTTTTGTCGAGGACGGACGAGTATCGGCGGGAAATTCATCGCAGATTAGCGATGGCGCGGCGGCTCTGTTGATCGCGGATCGAGAGGTTGCCGAGCGGCTGGGGTTGCGTCCCCTCGCCCGCTTTGTCTCATTCGCGGTGGCGGCCGACGATCCTATTCTGATGTTGACGGCCCCTATCCCAGCCACCGCGCAGGTGCTCAAACGCGCGGGACTAACCCTGGCGGACATCGGCCGCATCGAAATCAACGAGGCATTTGCCAGCGTGGTGCTGGCCTGGCAGCGGGAGACCGGCGCGAACCTTGACTTGGTGAATGTGACTGGCGGCGCTATAGCGCTGGGACATCCGCTTGGCGCTTCGGGCGCGCGAGTGATGACGACATTGCTCCATGAGATGGAGCGATCCGGAAGCCGATATGGCCTGCAAACGATGTGCGAGGGCGGCGGCATGGCGAACGCCACGATCGTCGAGCGCCTGGCCTGAAGGGAGCGCGCGGGTGCGGGTAGGCGGATCGACCTTTCTCATTACCGGCGGCGGGTCGGGGTTGGGCGCGGCGACGGCGGAAACGCTCCATGCCGAAGGGGCGCGCGTTGTCATCGCCGACGTGAACGTTGAGGCCGGTGAAGCCGTGGCCGCTCGCCTCGCCTCGGACGTGCTGTTCGCTCGCATGGATGTTACCAGCGAGGAATCAGTATGTCAGGCCGTGGCAGCGGCCACCGAACGATTCGGCGCGCTCCACGGCGCGATGAATTGTGCCGGGATTGCCATAGGGGAGCGCGTGCTCGGCAGGAACGGGTCGCACTCGCTGGACCGGTTTTCACGAGTGATCCAGACCAATCTGATCGGCACGTTCAATGTTGTCCGCATCGCCGCTGCGACGATGGCTTCGAACGAGCCCGACCCCTCGACGGGCGAAAGGGGTGTTATCGTGATGACGGCATCCGTCGCCGCGTTCGACGGCCAGGTCGGCCAGGCGGCGTACGCGGCATCCAAGGGCGGCGTGGCTGCCATGACCCTGCCGCTGGCCCGCGATCTGGCCCAGCATGGCATACGCGTGGTCACCATCGCGCCGGGCATATTCGATACGCCGATGCTGGCGGGCCTGCCCGAGGCGGCGCGAGTATCGCTTGGCCAACAAGTGCCGTTTCCAGCCAGGCTTGGCAGGCCCGACGAGTACGCGGACCTGGTGCGGCACATTCTCCAGAACGCCATGTTGAATGGGGAGGTGATTCGCCTGGACGGCGCGTTGCGCATGGCGCCGCGCTGACATTCACCCGCGCCGGCTCACGTGGACGCCTCCACTGGATCCGAGCATTTTCGTTACGCGCCGAAGCCACTGTACACGCCAGATCCGGGCGTGATGTTTGCGATCTGATGCTGGATTCTGTCCAGGAATGCACAGGCAAGACGGCGGCCTGCTTGCATATCCTGGTTGGCTGAGTACAATGGGGCTA
>JANWHV010000245.1 GCA_025450255.1 Chloroflexota bacterium
ATACTCAGCGACATTGGGAGCGATACTGCCGCTGAGAATGTCGCTCGCAGTACCGCTTATGACGCTCCTGTATCGCATGCACATAATACGGACGCCTCTGGTAATGACGCATGTATCGCTTGTATCGCTGAAAATCCCCTGCATTCCGCCTACACCTATGTCACCACGATTCCGGAGTTGGTCGCGGCAAGCAAGGCGCTGACCGACGAGGCCGTTATCGCCCTGGATTGCGAGACGACCGGGCTCGATCCGCATACCGCGCGGCTTCGCCTGGTCACACTCTCAGCCGGTGGGCACACCTACATTCTCGACACCTGGCAGGTTGACCAGTGGGCGACCGTGGTACGCCATTTGCTCAGCAAACCCACGCGGACGATCATCGGCCATAACCTGGCCTTTGACCTGCGGTTCCTACTGGCCGCCGGCATCGACAACCACACTGAGGTGTTTGACACCTACATCGCATCACTGCTGCTGGACGGCGGCGCCAATCTGGGCAGGAAGGGCTATCACGCGCTCAAGTCCGTGCTGGCGCGCGAACTCGGCATCGCCATGGACAAGACGGAGCAGACGGGCAACTGGGCAGCGGAGAGCCTAACGCCGGTCCAGCTCGCCTATGCCGCCACGGACACGGCGCATCTGCTGACGCTCTACGAACGGTTCACGTCAAGGCTGCACGCCGATGGGCTCGACACGGTGGCCGCGCTGGAAATGGCGACCGTGCCGGCGCTGGCCTGGATGACCCATAGCGGCATGGCCTTCGACGTGGCGGCATGGCGCGCCCTCTCGGACGCGGCGGTGCTCCAGCAGCAAGACCTTGGCCGGCAGCTCCACGCCCTGCTCACGGCTGAACTGGGCGCTACGGGCCTGTTTGGCTTCGATATCAACCTGGATTCGCCGGCTCAGATTACCGCTGCACTGGGTAAGCTCGGCCTGGTGGTTGAAGACACCAACGAAGCAACGCTCGTACCTATGAAGGATCAGCATGCGGTCATTCCGCTCATCTTGGCCTACCGCGAGGCGTCCAAGAACGCCGGCACGTACGGCATCCAATTCGCGGCCAAGCACGTCAACGATCAGACCGGCCGCATGCACGCCGACTTTCGCCAGATTGGCGCCGCGTCTGGCCGCATGGCCTGCACCAACCCCAACCTGCAA
The DNA here is from genome assembly GCA_025450255.1 of Chloroflexota bacterium. Next base: position 1,159 of record JANWHV010000245.1, read on the forward strand.
AACATTCCACGCCAGAAGCCCTACCGTGCCTGCTTCCGGCCTGGTCCCGGCATGGCGCTGGTCAAGGCGGACTACAGCCAGATCGAGCTACGGCTCGCGGCGGTGATTGCCAAGGATACCACCATGCTGCAGGCGTACCAGGCGGGCGCCGACCTGCACACCCTGACCGCCGCGTCCGTGCTCGGTATCCCGCAGGCCGCGGTATCGAAGGAGCACCGGCAACTGGCCAAGGCCCTGAACTTCGGCTTGCTGTATGGCATGGGCGCCGAGGCGTTGGTGGGCCATGCCGCCACGAACTACGGCGTCATGATGACCCTGGCAGAGGCACAGACGCACCGTGACACCTTCTTCAGAACCTATCCAGGCTTACGCCGGTGGCACACGTCGCAGCGCAACGGCACTGAGGACCTCCGTACTCTCACCGGCCGCGTACGGCGGCATATCGAGCGCTTCACGGAAAAGCTCAACACACCTGTGCAGGGCAGCGGCGCCGACGGCATCAAGGCAGCGCTCGGGCGGCTGTGGCAGTATCGGCACGAGCAGCCCACGGCGCGGGTGGTGGCCGTGGTGCATGACGAACTCGTCGCCGAGTGCCCCATCGCCGATGCCCCGGCCGTCGCCGAGTGGCTCACGCGGCACATGATCGCCGCCATGCAGTCGATAGCAGGTAGCCGGGTGCCCATTGAAGTAGAAGCATCGATAGCCGCCGACTGGGCCGGCACACCGTTAACGACTGAGGACAACGCATGAACACGAACACCGCTCCGAAGGACAGCGCCTACCTGACCGCGCTGGGCACGGTCACCACCGACGCCACGATCGCCCTGGCCAAGAACGGCAAGGACTACGCCAGATTCACGCTCAAGGCCGAGGTGGGCAAGGACACCCACTGGCTCTCGATCATCGCGTTCGACGCCGACGCGGTGGAGAGTGTGCGCCAGGTGCGCAAGGGCTGCCGGGTCGATGTGGGCGGGCGCCTCCAGATACGCACCTGGACCGGCACGGACGGCAAGGAGCGCACCTCGGTCGGCATCGTCGCCAACGCGATTGCTATTGTCTCAGAGCCGGATGCCGTAGATGATGATCCGAGCCTTTATGATGAAATCCCGTTCTGATGGGTAAGCAGGCCAAGACACTCCACCTGCTGGACGCCGCTCACGAGGTGCTTGCCGCAATGCATCCCATGACCGTGGGTCAGGTGTACTACCAACTGGATTCCCGGCTTGACGCCAGACGGGGTGACGGTATGACCACGAGTAGCACGCAGCTACAGCGGCCTGAAGAACCAAAGCACGACTATGAGCACCAGTGTCACGACCCCCGTGATACCAACAATGGCCCGCTCTGTTCGGTAGGCAGTGTCTCTGAGTTCCGGCGAATTGAACAAGCGCATGTCCTCTGGCTACGAATTTGGTTGGTTGGGTGTGTCACGACACAGGCGGCAGAACTGGCTATGCATACGGCCAGCGTAGGCCATGCCGCTTGCTCCGCCTATCCCCACGATGGGTATACCGCAATGCCCAAAAGTACCACGCCGCGACTCGGGCCGCGGCGGAAGGAGATCGGCACATGAGCGGGCCCCGATATCGGAAGCCGGCAAAATGGGCTACCGCGGCCGTGGCGTCGGCTCGCCCACCCGCACTGGCCCCACGGTGGGAGAACACCCTTCGTCTTCGCCTCGCCGCGAGCACCGCGAAACCGCTTTGGCTTGGCGGGCTAGACGGCGCGCAAGCCTACTATCGCGCCCGGCTGCCCGCGGCGCTGGTGGGCGGTCTGGCCCAGGACCGGCTACATGTGGCTGGTGGCCCTGCGGTCTCCTTGGCCGTGGCCGACGGGCTCGCTCCCCTCAGCAGCCTGCGCGGAAAAACGTTGCTTGGGTTGGGCAATCCGACCGTCTTCCGATACTCCGGCACGCCGCCCATGGGTTTGGATCAGCTGATCTCGTCGATCAACGCGGCGGGCGGCAATGCCTGGCTCGAATGCGATGATGATTACCTGAACATGCCGTTAGCGAATGACGCCATCCCCCTTGTGCAGCAGGATTGGCTGGCCGTACGCGCGGCCTACATCGTTTGTTTCACCCGCGCGGCGCACGCGGCACGAGGCGTGATCGTTACCACCCCCACACTGGCGGCCTCCATCAAGGTGGTCAATGCCAACGTGCACATCGGTCCGAATGTGGTCAATCCCGCCGACTTCCCTGGTGTGCTGCCACGCCCAGACGGACCGCTGCGCGTCGGCTACGTGGGGTCGATCGAGCACGCGCCCGATCTGGCCCTCGTGCTACCGGTGCTCCAGACTATCGCATGCCAGCGGCCCGTCGAGTTGCATTTGTGGGGGCTGCATCTTGGGCTCTTTCACATCGAGGGATCGCCGGGCCCATTTCATTGTCATGGGACGCTCGACTTTGCAGGCCTTCATAGGGCGATAGCCGCGCTCGATATCGCGCTGGCGCCCCTGGAAACGACCTCCTTCAATGCCGCTCGCAGCGCGACCAAGTGGCTGGAGCATTCGTTGCATGGCACGCCTATGGTCGTGACTGATATGGCGCCGTATGCCAACCTGCGGGGTGAGGCGGTCGTGCTCAAGGCGCGTTCAGTGGAGGAGTTCCACCGACAGCTACTACGGCTGATAGATGACGCGGCACTCCGCCAGCGCATCGGGCAGGCAGCCAGAGCAGCAGTGGTGAGGCATCATGGCGTCGAGGCTGGGCGGCGAGCATGGCAACGGGTGATAAACTCGTGTGTCGCTGCCGCGAAGATCGTGACCACCCCGGTCTTCGAGCAATGAACGTCCCTGTGTACAGCACGCAGGAGCGGCAACTCGCCGCTTGCCGGGATGACCGACAGCGCCGCGTCCTGCTCAAGAATCTGCTTGCGGCGCGCCAGGCGGAGGAACAGACCGTATTGGACCTGCGGGACGGCGTCTATCACGCATGCGGATTGGCCGGCGCGGTGCCGTCCGTTGAGGAGGATTGAGCATGGCTAGTACGGACGCTCTGAGCGCATTGGCCGACGACGTGGCGCGTCACGTCGCGACTGGGCTGGTCGAGCGGTTCCAGCACATGACCCGCAGGGCCGAGCGCACGCTGCGCCAGTTCGCCCACGACACGATGCCGCTAGTCGAGCGATCGGCACTGGCCCATCATGAAGCCGGCCACGGCGTGGCGGAATATCTGCTGCTGGGCCATTTCGCCTACGTGACCATCGCCCTCGATCACGCCCCCGGCGCGAGCGGGCACCTGCTAGGGGTGCCGGTTTCGTTCGGAGAACTGACGCCCCAGACGGCGGCGCCGCACGTCCAGACCTATTTCGCCGGTCCGGTCGCCGAGTGCCGCCACACCGGGAAGTCCCTCGCCCAGCTCACCGGGTCCGCGAACAACCTCATGACCGCCGAAGCGATTGCGCGCTGCGTCGGTATACCCGAGGCTGGGGTGCTGGACTACCTTGCCGAGCAACTCGCGGCGACGCGCGCCCTGCTCAGCGTGCCCGCCAACGATTTCGCCGTGCAGGTGGTTGCCGCTGCCTTGCTCCGGGAAGGCAGCCTCGACTATGCGATGGTGCGCGGGCTGATCACGGCGGCTCAGGCGGGCTGCCCATGAGCGTGTTTTCGCCGATAGCAGGGAATAGTAAGGAATAGTAGAGCAATGGACACGTGCGGCGCGACACGGAAGGACGGCTCGCCCTGTACTGCTCGTGCGCGTCCGGAGTGCGATTTCTGTTGGGGCCATGACCCGGCATTAGCACTGCAACGCCGACAGAAGAGCGCAAAAGGCGGCGCCAACAAGGCGTCATATCGGCGCCTCGACAAGTTGACGCCCGCCAGCCTGCGGCCAGTACTGGATAAGCTCTTCGCGGCGTTGGACGGCCTGGAAGACGGCTCCGTCGATCCGAAAGTGGGTACGGCCATGGCCAGCGTCTCAAGCGCTATCATCCGCGTCTCCGAGACGACGGAGCTGGCAGCGCGTTTGAAGTCGCTTGAGGCGCTGCAGCACGACGGCGGCGCGGCGCTCTAATCGTGGTCGGCTTGGCGGCACGTATCGAACGCCTGGAGCGCCGCTATCGCGATGAATCGGCAAGCAGAGCGGCGGCGCCGCTCGCCGAGGTACTGGCGCATGATCCGGCAGCGTTGTGTCAGCGGGCAGGGTTCACGCCCGATCCGTGGCAACTCACATTACTCCGGTCGCTAGCACAAGCGATATTAGTCTGCTGTAGCCGCCAGGCCGGCAAGTCCACGGTGATCGCCCTGCTGATCATCATGACGTTGCTGTTACCGGGCCAGACGGTGGTGATCATCTCACCAAGCGAACGGCAGTCGAAAGAGTTGATGCGCAAGGTGCTGGCATTCTGGCGCACGATTGGCCGCTTGATACCCTACGTGAGCGTCACGCGTACCTCACTGGAGCTGGCCAACGGTTCGCGTCTGGAGGCGTTCCCGGCCAGTTCCGCCACTATCCGCGGTATCAGCGCCGTGGATTTGTTGGTGGCCGAAGAGGCG
>JANWHV010000246.1 GCA_025450255.1 Chloroflexota bacterium
AGTGCTGGCGCGCAGTGTGCTGCTCACCGCCTTCGGCATTGACAGCGTGATAGAGCTTATGGCGGGCGGCGTGTTGCTGTGGCGCCTGCTGACCGAGGCGCGTGGGCGAAGCCTGGAACGCGTGGCGCGGGCGGAGAATCGCGCGGCCTGGGTTACCGGCGTGGCACTGGTGCTGCTCTGTCTCTATGTCGCGCTGAGCGCGGCGGCGTCGCTGCTCACGCGCACCGAGCCCGATCGCTCCTACGCCGGCATTGCCGTGGCCCTTGCCGCCGCGATCGGCATGCCGATCCTTGCGCGCCGGAAGCGCGCGATCGCGACCAAGCTCGACAGCGCGGCCCTGCGCGGGGACGCGGCCTGCTCGGTCACCTGCGCCTACATGGCCGGCACGCTGCTGGTTGGGCTGGTGTTGAATGCCGCCCTCGGCTGGTGGTGGGCAGATAGCATCGCTGCCCTGGCACTCCTCTACTGGTTGAGCCGCGAAGCGCGCGAGGCCCTGGCCGGTGCGCGGGCCGGGCGCGGCGGCTGCGGTTGCGGTGACGACGGGTGCATGGAGTAGAAGGATCTCCCTCGTCGATCGTCGCTGGGGTGTGTAGTAGTAACTCACGGTAACTTTGTACCAGCCATCAACCGACATTGCCCCCATATGGGCCTGGATGTACTCTCGATGTATGGGGAGCACGCGTATCGAGATGCGGGAGTCCTACGAAATGCGGCGTGGGCTTAACCACAAGAAGGCGTTCGTACGTGTAATCCTGCTACTCACAGCCGCTGCTGTGATACTGACAGGCGCGGCATCCGTGGCCTTTGCCGTGTTGTATTGGCTGGTTGACCGCTCGGGGCTGTCCACGAGCTACGTCGCAGCCACGCTGCCCACCGGGCGGATGGGGGAGCGCCTCGATGGGCTGGGGGACCTGCTGACGTTCAGCATCTATACGCTGTTCCACGCCGGCTATGCGCCCTACCTGCCCCATGGCCTGGACAAGCTAATCGCGAGCATCGAGATGGGGACTGCGTGGTTGGGGCAATTGGTGCTTCTCCTGTGGGCGCTCGTCCAACTGCTGCCGGGGGCCGCCGGCGACCATGCGAACGGCGCAGACCCGCTATCACCTCACACGCGCCAATGAATGAACGGCCCGATTCAGTACGTGATAAGTACACCATGCCGCTGTAGGCTGGACACCCGAGCGCCGCCCCCGCGGCTGACGTTTATAAAGCCGCGGGGGTGGCAAGGCTGGCCAGAAGGGCGTGCCGGGTGGGGCAATCCTACCTCGCTACGGCGTGAGGAGACATCCATGTGTCGCCTCGCCGATTGGGATTACATCTGGACAGATGACCGTTTCAGGGCGCTTCGCCCGTGAGCTTAAAGATGTCGACATACGCCTTCCGCGCCAGCGCGGCGGGATCGGTTTTCTTACTTAATATCCCGGTCATCTTGAAGTCGCGCGCGCCCTGCTCGAGATCCCCCTTGATCAGGGTGGCGGAGGGCTTCCAGGTGTATGAGGCGAGGAGGTGCTCGGCCGTCGATTCGGTTACGGCGACGTACTTGCCGCTTGCCTCAATGGCGGCCACCTCGTGGATATGCTGCCCTGTGTAGAGACTGCCGTTCATCAGGGCCCGCGTTAAGGCAGCCGCCGCCTTGGGCTCGTTACGCACCAGAGGGCCGCTCAGCACGACCGAGCAGCAGAAGAGATTGGCGAACATGCCCGTCATGTTGGAGCCGATTTCCACTGCCTTCCCCTGTTGCTCGAGGATATACGGCGCCGGATCGATGCCGGCGACGGCCTGAATCTCCCCTTTTTCCAGCGCGGGGCCAAACTGGGCCGGCAGATACGTGCGCCACTGCACATCCTTGATCGGATCGAGTCCGGCCTTGGCCAGGGCGACGGCAAAGAAGGAATTCGGCTGGTTCTTGACGCCGTTGGTGCCTATCGTCTTGCCCTTCAGTTCGGCGTATGTCTTAATGCCCGACTTCACGCCGACGACCAGGCGCAGGCAACCCCCATGCAGACCGGCCGTCAGTTTGATGTCCGCGCCCTGCTCGATCGGCTGCAAGAAACCATAGAAGTTACCGGGCGCCGCGTCGACCGTGCCCGCGTGCAGGGCGTCGATGGGGCTGACCCCCAGCGCCCCATGATGGAGCTTGACATCAAGGCCTTCGCGTGCAAAGAGACCCTTGGCGAACGCGGCGTAGGTGAACGCTTCGCAGGTGGCGCCGCCGTAGCCGACGTGGTACGTGCGGCGGCCCAGGTTCACCATTGGTATCGCCATCCGCGCGGCGGCCGGCGCCGCGACCAACGCGCTCCCGAGCACAAGCGCGCCCGCTCCGGCGCCGGCGCGGCAGAGCAGATCCTTGCGCGTGATGGCGATGCTCTCCGTCAGACCAGCATTGGTACCGTTGTCATTGTGTCCTGTATCCACGATTCTTCCTCCCTGAGTTTGTGCCTCCGCTTCGTGTTTGCGGCTGTGTCTTCGAGAAGACATGAGTGCCTCGACAGCGCGGTCTTCCTCCTTATCATTCGTCGAGTCGGCCTGAACGTGTGAAGCGTCTCGATGTGCCCTGAAGCCTGAGACAACCTCTGCATGCTCAGAGTGCGCCACAATGCCGGCCGTGACCACGAACAGCACCTGAACAACACCTGAAAGATTGTCGTCTATACGTGGCGCACATACATCGCGGTCTTGACTACCACCCAGTGCAGTATCAAACTAGCCTTACGCCGACATGCAAGAGCGAAGGGGCCATGACCATGGTAGGTATACCGGCCATCCCAACCGTTGGCGACGGCAGCGGCCTGGAGCCGGATCGACGGATTCACCCGGACGAGCTGCAGCTCGCTCTGCGCAACCATGAGCTGCCGTTGGAAGCGCTCCGCTACGACGTCACGCCGACGGGCCTACACTATACGCTCATCCACTTCGATATTCCCCCCGTAGATATGGCCGCGTGGCGCCTCCACGTCGCTGGACAGGTACACCAGCCGCTCACGTTGACCCTGGGGGAGCTGCACCAGCGGCCCATGCGGACGCTGCGCGTAACCCTGGAATGCGCCGGCGATGGGCGCGCGCTGCTGCACTCACGTCCGCTCAGTCAACCGTGGTTGACTGGGGCGGTCGGTACCGCCGAGTGGACCGGGACCCCGCTTCGCCTCCTGCTGGAGGAGGCGGGCATCGGCGGCGACGTGTGCGAGATCCTCTTCACGGGCCTCGATCGGGGCATCGAAGGCGGCGTGGAGCAGGATTACCAGCGCAGCTTGCCTCTGCGCGTCGCCCTGCACGATGACGTCTTGCTGGCATGGGCCATGAATGGCGCACCGCTCGAACCCCAGCATGGCTCTCCCGTACGCCTGATCGTGCCCGGTTGGTATGGCATGGCGCACGTCAAGTGGCTGCGCGCAATCGAGGCGTTGACCATCTCCTTTGAGGGGTATCAGCAGGCGGTTGCCTACCGCTACTGCCAAGCGCGTGCGGAGCCGGGTGAGCCGGTGACTGTGATGCGGGTGCGCTCGCTGATGATCCCGCCGGGCATTCCGGACTTCCTGACCCGCGCGCGGATCGTGCGGCGTGGGCCCGTCGCGTTGCGGGGCCGGGCGTGGTCGGGGCGCGCACCGATCGCCCGCGTCGAGGTGAGCCTGGACGGAGGTGCTAGCTGGGCGCCGGCGGAGGTGGATGAGGCGGTGGGAGCTTACAGCTGGCAGGCGTGGCGCTATTGCTGGGAGGCCGCGTCGCCGGGGACCTACGAGCTCTGCTGTCGCGCGCACGACAGCGCGGGCGACGCTCAGCCGTTGGAGCAATACTGGACCGCCCGCGGCATGGGCAATAACATGGTGCAGCGGGTACTGGTGCTGGTTACGTAAGCCCGCGTCACGCCGATCGATACCGCCCTTGCCGCCGTCGTGCTTGTCGGCCTGGCGCCGCATGGCGCCCGCGGCTGGTGATGCGCCGATCCGCCGGCGGGCCTGCGATCGTCTGCTACGGCATCTACCACTCCCAGCTTGACGAAGCCTCAGATATATTCTATTATTCAATTACTTAATTGGATAAAGGAGAGTGATGTGGGGAACCATGCTTTCAAACAGCAGCTCTATGCCGAATTCGCACGGATAGGGAAGGCGCTAGCCAGCTCGGCTCGCCTAGAACTCCTTGATTTGTTGAGCCAGGGCGAACGGCCGGTCGAGGACCTTGCCCGTGAAGCGCGGTTATCCGTTGCGAATACCTCGGCGCACCTCAGAGTGCTGAGCCAGGCACACCTGGTGACCAGCCGCAAGCAGAGTCTGTATGTCTATTATCGGCTGGCCGCCCCCGCGGTCTACCAGTTGTGGGCCGCGCTCCAGGGTACCGGCCGGCAGCAACTGGCGGAGATCGATCGACTGGTAGCCACCTACCTGCATGGCCGGCAGAGCCTGGACGCCGTCTCGCGCGAGCAGCTACAGGAGCGGCTCGTGGATCCAGCGACCGTGGTGCTCGATGTGCGACCCGCCCTGGAATATGCCCAGGGGCATATCGCAGGCGCGCGCTCCATTCCGCTGGGCGAGCTGCGGGCGCGCCTGGATGAGCTTGATCCGACCCAGCCGATCGTGGCCTACTGCCGCGGGCCGTATTGCGTCTTCGCCGACGAGGCGGTGGCGCTGCTGCGAGATCGCGGCATGACCGCCGCGCGCTATGAGGAAGGCTATCCCGCGTGGGCCGCGGCCGACCTCCCGGTTGAACGGCAAAGCGTAGCGGCGAGCGCGTAACGCAAGGGATTGTCACCGTAGAACACAAGGGGGCAGAGGTTATGATCTTCAGACAGATCCTCCATCCGGCCACGGGATGCGCGTCATATATTTTTGGCTGTACCAGTAAGCAGGCTCTGGCCGTCGTGGATCCGCATGGTGAACACGTCGACGACTACATCGCCGTGGCACGGGCGGCCGGCACGCCGATTGTGGCGATACTGGAGACGCACGTCCAGGCAGACCACCACTCGGGCGCGAGCGCGCTTGCCGGGCGCACCGGGGCCACGATTTCCCTGCACGAGGCGGCCGACGTCGCGTTTCCCCATGCTGACCTGCGCGACGATCAGATAGTCGCCCTCGGCAACGATTACATCCGCGTGCTGCACACGCCCGGCCACAGCCCAGACAGTATCACCCTGCTGGTCGGTGACCGCGCGCGCGGCGACGACCCCTGGTTCGCGCTCACGGGCGACACGCTCTTCGTGGGCGACGCCGGTCGCCCTGATCTGGACGCTGGCTCAGACGCCTCCGCCGCGGCCTCAACCTTGTATGACAGCCTCCAGCGGCTACTCGCACTGCCCGACGATCTGGAGATCTACCCGTCGCACTTCGCCGGGTCAGCCTGCGGGCGGGCCATGAGCGGCAAGCCCAGCTCCACCATTGGCTTCGAGCGCCGCTACAACGCCGCGCTGCGCCTACGCAGCCGTGAGGAGTTCATAGCCTTTATGCTGCGCGACCTCCCACCGACCCCGGACGACCATCGGCGCATCCGCCAAGCCAATCGGGAAGGCCATACGCTACAGGCTGGCCCAGCCGGGCGGTAGGCACGCCAATGCACGGCTCATTGGCCCTGGCACGATCCGCCACCGGCGGCGCTCCACCCATCGTCCTGGGCTTGCGGGCCAATCTGGGGCAATTCCTGCTGCTGGTGCTGATCAACGGCTTCGTGGGCGCCATGGTGGGGCTGGAGCGTACCGTCGTGCCCCTCATCGCCCAGCGCCAGTTTGGCGTGGCCTCGGCCAGTGCCACTCTCTCGTTCATCATCAGCTTCG
>JANWHV010000247.1 GCA_025450255.1 Chloroflexota bacterium
GCTGCACCGTGCTCACGACACTGCGGACTACCTCGCGCACGTTGACTTGTTCCCAGTGCAACTCGATCCGTCCGGCCTCAATCTTCGAGAGGTCCAGGATGTCGCTGATGATTGCCAGTAGAGATTCGGCACTGTGGACCACGCGATTCACATCCTGGCGCTGCTCTTCGCCCAGCGGCCCGTCTATGCCCTCCAGCAGGACGTGGGAATAGCCGATGATCGAGTTCATCGGCGTGCGCAGCTCGTGGCTCATGTTTGCCAGAAACTCGCTCTTTGCCCTGCTGGCGGCCGACAGCCGCTCGTTCGCCGCGCGCAACTGATCGGTGCGGCGCTGCAGCATGTTCGCGCGTTCCCAGGCCTCGATGGCAATGGCGCACTCGGCGGCGAGCGCGCGCACCCAGTCGTCGTCTTCCTCGGTAAACGCGTATGGACGCGCGTGCCAGAAGACCAGAACGCCGCGGACACTCTCGCCCATCAGTACGGGCGCCGCGAGGACGGAGTTTGCCTGGTCGGGAAGCTTGAACAGTCGGCGGAACTTTGGACCGCGGCGGAGCGCGGTGCCGCCTTCCTGCCGCACGGTACGCAAAGCGGCGTCGGCGATCTCGCGTTCGACCGAACCGGTGCTCACGCGCAGGCCGCGCTCCGTGCTGTAGAGAGCGGGCTGGACGGGATCGAGCACACCCTGCGCCAGGGCAATATAGCCCGTGCCGTCGCCTGGCGACGTGAGTCCTATGCCGCCCACGACCTTCGCGAAGACCGGGCCAAGCAGCTTGCCGGCGCCGATCGCCTGATCGATGGAGTGCAACGAGCGCATTTGCTCGCGCTGGCGAAGTTTTTCAATCGCCACCGCGGCGAGGCCCGCCACGGTTGCCAATAGCTCGGTTTCATTCTGACCAGGGCCCTGGCGCCGCGCGGAAGCCAGTCTCAGCACGCACAGCAGCCCCCGCGTGCGGGAACGCCCGTAGAGCGGCGCCACCACGGCGTCACATTCAGGCAAGAAATGGCCGTCGGCGGTTTCCTCCGGCAGCCGAATGATCCATGCGTGCTCGGCGCCGGTGTCGCTGAAGCTTGCCGCGGCCTTGTCGAGGGCATCCTGACCATCCGCGTATTCGTGCAGCCAACGGGGGTGCGAGCCGCGGCGCGTCAGATGGGCGCTGAGCGCAAGCGATCCCTCTTTGAGCAGATACAGACAAGCGCCGTCACCGCCGGCGCGATCGAGGCTCAATGACACAACTTCGTGGAGGATTTCATGCACGCGCTCGCTGCGCATCAGGCGGCGCGACAATTCCTGTTGCACCTCCTGCCGGGCGCGGCGCTGCTGATCTTCATCCAGGATGCGTTGATAGACATCGGCGTTGGTCATCGCCGTATCCGTGGCGCCGTGCAGTCCGAAGCGGTCGATCGCCTCGGAGCGCAGACCGGAGTTCTTGATCGCAACGGCAGTTTGATTCGCCAGGGCCTCGAGGAAGCTGATTACTTCTTCGTTTTCCTCGCGAAAGCGGTGGCTTTCGAACGACATGACGTTCAGCACGCCAAGAACCTCGGTGTCGTCGTAGGTAATGGGGACGGCAAGCTCGGAGCGGACACGCTCATTGAACACCACGTAACTGGGCTCCCGGCTGACATCCGGCACGGCCATCGACTTGCCCGTGGCGGCGACGACGCCGGAAATACCGGTGCCGCGGCGAAGCTGACGGGGCGCGTCCAGGCTGCCGCCCTGCTCGGCCACGACGTTCAGATGGCCGCCATCGCCAAGCAGCGACACCAGGCCGACGTCCACGTGCAGGGCGTTGAGGGCGAACTTCAGGGTGTTGGCGCACACCTGTTCGATTGGCATGGGGTGGGTGGTCAGCCTGCCGAGATCCTTGATCGCCTGCAATTGACGCTCGCTCTGATAATAGAGATCGCTGCGGTAGATCGTGACGGAGAGCAGACGGGCAAAGCGCTCAATCACGCGCACATGCGATTGTAGGGGGTCGAATGCCCCGGCGCGCACGGCGGAGAGGCGCAATACGCCCAACATCTGACCGCCAAAGGTTAGGGGCCACAAGAGCTGCGATCCTTCCGCCGGGAGTATATCGCCCTGGCGGCCAAGCGCCGTGGCAGCGCATACGCCAAGCGCATGATCGTCGCCGCTCATCAGGTGCCAGTCACCGCCCGCGTAACGGACGGCATGGACGGGCCGGTCGAGCGGGCCCAGGGTGCGATACTGATCGGGATCGATACTCAAAGACGAGCCGACCCTGGGGCTGTCTACCAGGGTTTCGGTGCTGGCCTTTGGCGTGACGACCTTCTCCACGCGCACCACGAGCTGATGCAGCTCGCGCGTGGCCGTCATGATGGAGGCGCTGTGATCGTAGCGGACAAACCGGCGAAGCTCGCGCACGGCATGCGTATACACATCGATCGGTTTCGTTTTTCGCAACAGGGCGTCTAACACGTCGTCAAGAACGTGATCGCGCCTCCGCTCCAATTCCGTGCCCACCCGGAGGGCGATGCCGCGGAGACTCTGCCGCTCTTGCCGGTCGAACGGTGCAACACGCGTCAGGGCAAGAACGCCACAGGGCTGGTCGTTACAGGTGAACGGCACCGCAATCGACCCGTCAGCCTGGGCGACCCTGCCTTCGACAAGCGCGCGGGCAAATAACGGCACGGGCCAATCACTCTGGCCGCGCGTACGCAGCACGATGTCGAATCGGCCGGATATTGGCTCGTACTGGGCGAGACAACCGGCGCGAGCACCAAAGGCGGAGACAATGCGATGCACGACCGCCGCGCAAACGGCGCCCTCGTCCGCGCATCGCGCCAGAACATTGTTTAACTCCTCGCCAAAGCGTAGGAGATCGATCTGGCGCTGCAGGCTGTCGCCACCTAGCTGCGTCGTGGGGATAGCCATATATACTTGTTTCCCATTCGTCGAGGGTATTCTATTTCCACTATATGCGGTGGTCTGTTACCAGTGCAAGCACAGTATGTTACACAACACTGAATTATTACTTGTCAAGGGTCGCCGGCCGGCGGGAGCGCGGCAGCGAAGCCCTGAAACACGTCCGTTGTTCAGGTTCCTGACTGCCGTCTACGTGTATGAGTCGAGCAGCAAGGGATCATGGATTCCGCGTTGTCGTGTGGGACAGCGCGACGGTACCCTCAGCTAAAGAAAATGGGCCGGCCACGAACGGACGCGGGCTGGGTTAGTGAAGCAGGACGGAGACGTCGTTGCGGGCCTTTGCCGCACTTGCCTACGCGAGCCGGTCGATGCGCGGCTTCTTCGCCCTCAACCTGCCTGTAAGCGCTCAGGTTCGACGCGACTTTCGCCTGGATCTGTTCGGCGCCATCTTGTTTGGCGTCTTCAACGGCTCAGTGATCAGTTACCTCTATGTCGTGGCGCGCACGATCGGCGTCACGCCGGTGGGCGTAAGTCTGCTTGTGGCCATGCCGGCGATAGGGGCAATACTCGCCCTGCCGGTCTCGTTGCTGATTCGGGGCAAGGCCGGCAGGCCATTCATGATCCTGTCCTGGACGTTTGGACGAAGCCTTCTCCTCCTGCTGCTCCTCTTTAGCGGTTCCACGCCATATTTGCTCATCGTGTCCCTTTTCCTGATCAGCTCGAGCATCGCCCAACCGTTTTACGCCGCCGTGATGCAGCACATCTACCCGCGCGAGTTCCGCGGCCGGCTCATGAGCCTGGTGAGGGTCGGCAGCGGCACCGCGACCACTATTACGTCATTGCTCACCGCGTGGCTCCTCGGATCGGAGCATGTCCCATACAACGTGGTATTCGGGGTGGGGAGCGCGCTGGCGGTGACATCGCTGGCTATTTTCGTACGTATTACTCCGGCCGCGGCCGACACCCGGCCCCGACAATCGCTGCGCGATACCTTTGGATTGCTGCGGACTAATCGGCCGTTCGCGCAATACCAGCTTTGGGTCATGCTGATGGGCTTCGGCAATATCATGGCCGCGACCTTATATCCATTGGTGATCGTCGACAAGCTGAAGGCCGGCTACGGCGCCTTTGGCGTTCTCGCGGTCGTGAGCGCGATAGGATACCTGGCGTCCTTTTTCGTTTGGGGGCGGGTCACGGATCGCCTGGGGCCGGTGATCACCATGTTCACGATCGGTATCGGCGTGCTGGTGGCGCCCATCGGCATGCTGCTGGCGCCAAGCGTCTACTGGCTCTCGCCAGTGGCGCTGGTGGGAGGCGTGGTGCTCGCGGGTTTTGAGATTGGCGTGTTCGCCGCGGTGATCCACTTTGCCGCCGCCACGCCGGTCGAGGTGCCCAGGTACATGGCGCTGCACTCAATCTTCTCGGGCATCCGGGGGCTGTTTGGACCATTTGCAGCCACGCTCATCCTCTTTGGGCGCCATTACTCCGTCTCGCTCACCTGTGCCCTGCTGCTCTCGGCCGCCGGCACCTTCATGCTCTGGCAATTGGTGCGCGAGGATAGGCGAAAGAACACGCCCGAGCCCGCGCTTTTCTTGCGCGCCGCGCCGCTCCGAAGCGAACCGAAACCTAAATGAGTGCCGGCAAAAGGCACGCGATGTATGGTTCGGGTTCGTCAGTTTGTGGCGCGCGGGAAATGTCCAGCCCCGACTTCTTCCGTCAAGATGGAGTTCAGAGTATGATGGGAGTAGATATTCCACGGTCCCGTGCTTTGCGGCCGGCACGGCATGACTGGAGCGACCTGTGAAAACCTACTGCCCCTTCTGCGGTATCGCGAATGCATCCGACGTATCCACGTGTTTTGCGTGCGGGACAACACTGCCCACCAGGCCAGAGTCGAGTACCCTGGGTGCTCCGATCGATAACCATTCGTACCAGCCTCCGGTGCAATCGAACCAGTATGGCCAGGCCGGGCCGGTCTATGCGCCGCCCAGCGCCGACACCTGGCCAGCGCCATTTCCACCGTCCGATAGCTGGCCGGCGCGGGTGGGAACGGGGCTGCCGCCCCAATACGGCAGGCACAATCCCACGGCCACCGGCTATCAAGTTCCACCACCGTTTCCCGGTCCCCGGCAGGCGCCGAACAGTTATGGGCAATACAACGGCAGGTATCCCGCCAACTACGTGCCGATCCCGAACAATCCGTACCAGGCTCCGTATCGGCACGGCGCCTATCAGGCCGGCAATTCGGCCAACCCGTATGAGGCCGCGGCCAATCCGTATCAGCCGATGTATCCCGTCCCCAGTCACGATCCGTTCGGCGCACCGGACTACTACGGGTATGGCAGTGTGTATGCCAATCAAATTGCCCCGAATCAGCTCGCGGAGCCCGGCGCCCGGCTTGGGGCATACATCCTGGATTGCATCGCGCTTGCCGTACCCCTTTTTGTCGTGGCGGGCATGGCGGCCGTGACCGCATCGGAAACCCTGGCGTCCATGGCGCTGCTGCTGAGCTTTTTTGGCCCGGCTCTCTACTTTGTGACGTGTTGGGCAAATGGCGGTCAGACGCTTGGCTATCGAGCCCTGGGTTTGCGTCTGGTGCGCACCGATGGGTCGCGGCCAGGGGCAGGTTCGGCGATCGCGCGCTGTATCGGCGTCGCGCTGTGCGTCTTCATGTTCGTGCCTGGGGCATTGGGGATGCTCTGGATGCTCTGGGACGATCGGCGCCAGGGGTGGCACGACAAGATGGGCGATACGGTGGTGGTGAAGACCTAACGCCATAGCCACCGGTCCCCAAGGGGACCTGGACGCGGCGCCGCTCTTGTCCGCCCGTCTGGCGCCGTGCCCGTTCCTGGTAGAATTCGCCCGGATAGCCGGATGAGTTGGGCGTATCAGCGCCCGAGAAACGGAGGACGCGGCTTGCCGCGCCAATGATGCTACAGACCGATCCCAGGGAACACCTTGCCCCGGTTTGGGCCAGATACACCGATATCGTGGCGGAACGCGGCGAGGGCGCGTACATCATCAGCACGGAGGGCCGCAGATACCTCGATTTCACCTGCGGTATCGGCGTCACCAACACCGGACACTGCCACCCGGCCGTCGTCGCGGCCGCGCGCGAGCAGCTTGGGCGCCTGATACACGGCCAGATAAACATTGTCTACCACCAACCGGTCCTGCGCCTGGTGGAGGCGCTGCTGCCCGAGATGCCCGCCGGCCTCGACACGTTTTTCTTCGCGAACAGCGGCGCCGAGGCAATCGAGGGGGCTATGAAACTGGCGCGCGCCGCGACGGGACGAGAGGGCGTGATTGTCTTCCAGGGATCATTCCACGGACGGACGACAGGCGCCGTCGCGCTCACGAATTCCAAAGCGCGCTACCGTTTGCACGCCGGCCAATTGCCGGGCGGCATACAGGTCACGTCATTCCCCTACTGTGTTCGCTGCCCACGGCGGGGCGCGACCGAGGGTTGTTGCCAGCAGGGCCTGCCCGACCTGCGTGAGCTGTTAGCCACCCGCATGCCGCCCGAGATGGTGGCGGCGATCCTGATCGAGCCGGTGCTGGGAGAGGGAGGCTACGTGGTGCCGCCGCCCTGGTTCTTGCCGGCCCTGCGCGCGCTCTGCGACGAGCACGGCATTCTGCTTATCGCGGATGAAGTGCAGTCCGGCTTTGGGCGGACGGGGAGGATGTTCGCGGTCGAGCATACGAAGACGACACCCGACATCATGGTGATGGCCAAGGGCCTGGGATCCGGTCTTCCCATCAGCGCCATCGCCGCTCCGCGTGCGATTATGAGCAAATGGACTCCTGGCTCGCATGGCGGTACCTACGGCGCCAACGCCGTGGCGTGCGCCGCCGCTGCCGCCACCGTGCGGGTGATCCGCGAGGAGAAGCTGGTCGAGAATGCGGCGGCAATGGGGAAACTGCTCATCGACGGGTTACGAGGCATGCAAGCAAATCATCCGGGCCTGGTGGATGTACGAGGGCTCGGCTTGATGATCGCGGCGGAGTTCGCGCTCGCCGACGGCGCGCCGGATGGCAAGCGGGCGAAGCAGATCATGCACACCTGCGCCGGCGAGGGGTTGCTCATTCTTACCTGCGGCCCACACGACAATGTCTTGCGCCTCATTCCACCGCTCATCGTGAACCAGCAACAGGTACACGATGGATTGGCTA
Organism: Chloroflexota bacterium; assembly: GCA_025450255.1. The sequence goes on from JANWHV010000247.1 coordinate 7,061, forward strand.
TCCTGCGCGCGGCCATCGATGCATCCGCCTGAAACGATGCCGGGCAAATAGAGTCGATGGGGTCGGATCCAAAGTTGCGGGGACTTGCGCACTGTCACTCACATGGGTTACACTGCCATAAACACGGAAACGGTCCGACCTCGTCGGCTTTTGCCGATTTGATGCGCGTGGACCACGTGGAAGGATAGGCACCAGTGCGGCGACGCTACTGGGGGGGCGAGTGTACAGCGGTCGAGATGTTCCCCGACCGCAGCTATGGCTGAGGTAGCACCCAGATCACGGCGAGCAATTGCTTGCTGTCTGGCGTCAGACCAGAAGTTTCATAGTTATCGTCCAACCCTCTAGCTAAGGAGCGTTGTCTATCATGGTTGCCGATCCTGCGTTACTCAGGGCCGGGTCACTTCAAGAGGATTTCAGCCGCCATTCCTGGCTGCACTTTACGCGCATGAAGGGAATGATCGATTCGGGACCGCCGATTATCGATCGCGGCGAGGGCTGTTATCTGTGGGATATCAAGGGAAAGCGTTATTTTGACGGCCTATCGGGCCTCTTTACCGTGCAAATCGGCTATGGCCGCGAGGAGCTTGCCGACGTGGCGGCGCAGCAGATGAAACGCCTCTCGTATGCCAGCGCTTTCGGTTACGCGAATGGGCCGAGCATTGAGCTGGCGGCGCGCCTGGCGGATCTGGCCCCAGGGTCGTTGAACCGTGTGTTCTTTACCGCCAGCGGCTCCGAAGCGGTTGAAACCGCCCTGAAGATGGCCCGCCAATATCACCGGCTCAAGGGATTTTCGGGCAGATATAAGACGATCTCACGCAAGATCGCGTACCACGGCACCACGTTTGGCGCCTTGAGCATCAACGGCATGACCGTGCTCCGCACTCCCTTTGAGCCGCTGGTGCCTGGGGCGCGCCACGTCAATAATACGAACTGCTATCGCTGCCCGAACGTCAATGGCGCCGGCTGCTGCATGCGATGCTTGAACGAGATTGAAGAAACGGTGCAATTCGAGGGGCCGGAGTCGGTTTCCGCGATCGTCGTCGAGCCGGTGCAGAACGGCGGCGGCTGCTTCACGCCGCCGCCGGGATACATGGAAGGGATCCGCGCCATCTGCGATCGCTACGGCATCCTCTTCATCAGCGATGAAGTGATCTGTGCCTTTGGCCGGCTCGGCACCATGTTCGGACACGAAAAATACAGCTATTCCCCCGACATCGTGACGATGGCAAAGGGACTCTCCAGCGGCTACCAGCCGATCGGCGGCACGATGGTACGCGACGAGGTCGCGGATACGTTCATGGATACCCCAACGCGGATGTTCACGCACGGGATTACGTTCGGCGGCCACCCGGTCGCGGCTGCCGTGGCGCTGAAGAACCTGGAGATCATGGGCAAGGAGCGCGTGGTGGAGAACGTGGCCGCCAACGAAGGCTACTTCCGCCGGCGTCTCGTAGAGCTTATGGATCGCCACGAGTGCATCGGCGACGTGCGTGGCGCGGGCTATTTCATGGCCCTGGAGTTGGTCAAGGACAAGGACAGCAAGCAAAGTTTCTCGGACGAGGAGTCGGAGGATCTCCTTCGCAACGTAGTCTCAACCAGACTGCTGGAGGAGGGCCTGATCTGCCGGGCCGACGACCGCGGCGAACCGGTTATTCAGTTGTCGCCGCCGCTGATCACCACACGACCGCAAATCGATGAAATGGTGGAC